>JAKAUW010000069.1 GCA_021817455.1 Thermoplasmata archaeon
ATCCATGCCTCCATCACCTTTGATACAGGCATGCCTGAAACCTTCTCTATGGAACTCCACAGATCTGATCCCTTTGCATTTCCGTATTTGTTGTCCTGGAGATATTTCCTGATTCCGTCACGGAAGTTTTTCTCCCCTACATATCCTTCGATCATCCTGAGGATGCTTGCACCTTTTCCATAGCTGATCTCATCGAATATCTGTGCAATGTCATCAGGGCTCTTGACATCTGCGTCTATTGGGTGCGTGTTATGGAGTGAGTCCCCCGTGAAAGCGCCTGAAGTCTCCGTAATGAGGAATTTGCCAAAGAAGTGCCAATCGGGATGCATGGAATTTACCGCTTTATGTGCCATGAATGTGGCAAAGCTCTCATTGAGCCACAGGTCGTTCCACCACTCCATTGTTACAAGATCGCCAAACCACTGGTGGGCAAGTTCGTGTGCAATAACCTCAGATATTGTCTGCTTTACCATGGCACTGGTATTTTCATTTACCAGCAGGACGACTTCTCTGAATGTGATTGCCCCCCAGTTCTCCATGGCACCAGCTCCAAATTCTGGCACTGAAATGAGGTGGACTTTAGGAAGGGCAAAATCAATTCCATAGTAATCTTCAAAATAACTTATGGCGCCTCCGGCCTCGGTAAGGGGAAAATCTGTGCTCAGAAGGTGGCCCTTTGGAGCAGTGAGGATACCTCTGATCTTGCCCAGTTTCTTTTCCATATGATCAAATTTGCCAACACCTATGTACAGGAGATATGTTGACATCTTTGGCGTTTCCTGGAAAGTCACAAGTTTTCTGCCATTTTTTAGTGGTGTCTCCTCATGAACAGGCATGTTTGAAATTGCTTCAAGCTCGTTGTCTATATTTAGTTTAAGTGAAAATATCGCCTTGTAATTGGGATGATCTATGCATGGAAATGCCCGCCTGGCTCCAGTGCTTTCAAACTGAGTGGTGAGCATGTGCCCGTCCTTGTAATTTGCAACATATAGTCCCTGGAGGACGTTTCCAACCTTTGCAGTGAAATCCACTTCCACTGATGATTGGCCATTGACGCTATAGTCTGTTTCAAGAGTCTGTCCCTTAACGTTCATTGTGAAAGGGATTGATTTGCCATCTATTTTTACAGAAATTACAGTTAGTCCAACAGAGTTAAGATAGAATTTCTCCCCATGGCCTGTAACTGAAATGATCTCCTTTCCGGTGTAATTAAGGTTCTCGAAGTCAATGTCCAGCGTGAGGTCATATTTTGATATGTCCATGATATACCATTAGGGAACCTTTGGATAAAAGCTTTGATTTACAAATTCTCCTATATACCCGAGAGACCTTAGCGGGGTGTTGAGTAAAACAATTTTATCTAATGCCGTATTTCGTCAATCTAATACTGTCGGGTTAGAAATGGTAATTAACAGGACACCCATAGGCAGGCAATTCAATTGATATGACAACAGTAGTCAAAACCGACCCTGCAAAACCTTCTGATGCTTCCATTGAGGCAGCTGCTGAGGTCATCAGAAACGGTGGCCTAGTGGTTTTTCCCACAGAGACTGTATACGGGCTTGGAGCAAATGCTTATTCCAGCGAAGCTTGCCTCAAAATATTCAGCGCAAAGGAGAGGCCACCTGATAACCCGCTTATTGTGCACATTTCTGACATAGGCATGTTAAAGGAGGTTGCTGGAAATGTTTCCAGAGAAATGTTATGCAAACTGGAGGAAGTATGGCCTGGTCCCGTTACGATCCTATTGCCGAAGTCAAAGGAAATTCCTGATACTGTTACGGGAGGCTCCACCCTTGTCGCCGTTAGGATGCCTGACAACATACTTTCACTGGAACTTATAAGGAAAGCTGGAGTTCCCATAGCTGCCCCAAGTGCCAACATATCAACGAGGCCTAGCATAACAGACTCCAAACACGCAATAGAAGAGCTTGACGGTAGGGTAGATTTCATATTTGACTGCGGACCGACGGTCCAGGGGATAGAATCCACCATAATTGATGTCTCCGGTGGTGAATGCACGCTTCTGAGGGCGGGAGCCAAACCTGTTGAAGAACTGGAGAATATATTTGGCCCCATCAGGCTTACGGATTTTTCAAGAGGTTTGCTGGAGAGTACAGTACCACTCGCCCCTGGCATGAAATACAGGCATTACTCCCCTAGAAAGAAGCTTTATCTTGCCTCTTCAGAGCCGTTTATCCGGGAAGTGTCCGGGAGAAACGAGTTTCTCGGGAAAATACTCATAATAGGGTCTGAAGAAACCTGTTCTAAATCCCGGCTTCAATGCATCAGCCTGGGCAATGAGAACAACCTGGACGAGGTTGCAAGAAACCTGTTCTCTGCTTTGCGTGAATTTGACAAGACCCAATGCGACATAGGCATTATACAGCCTTTTGGAGAGAAGGGAAAGGGACTGGCAGTAATGAACAGGATCAGAAAAGCTTCCTCCGGATATGTTGGTAGTCTTGATTCTTTGCTCACCTTCCTGGCCTGATTTCTTTTAAATACATTGCTCAAATTATCATACATGCCGCTCGTGGGAATTATTATGGGAAGCAGGAGCGACTATGAGCACATGACTGATGCAATAAACCTGCTCCAGGAATTTGGAATAGATCTCGAGTATAGGGTGGTCTCAGCTCACAGAACTCCAGAACTCATGTATGAATATGCCAGGACCGCTGAGGAAAGAGGGCTGGAGGTAATTATTGCTGCAGCCGGTGGCGCTGCACACTTGCCTGGGATGACAGCCTCGTTGACATCACTTCCTGTCATAGGAGTTCCAATACCCACAAGAAACCTCAAAGGGATAGACTCCCTCCTTTCAATAGTACAGATGCCAGCTGGAATACCTGTCGCAACGGTAGCAATAGGCAATTCGAAAAATGCAGCTCTCCTTGCTGCAAGAATATTAGGTATAAAACATCCGGATATAATGGAGAAAGTGAGGAAGTTTTCCAGCAACCAGAAGAACAAGGTGCTGGGAGAGAAGCTCCCATGAAGTTGGGCATAATTGGTTCCGGCCAGCTTGGCCTCATGATGATTCTCGAAGGGAAGAAACTGGGAATCGAGTTCCTAGTTATTGACAGCACAAAGGAAGGCCCAGCCTCCAGGATTGCTGACAAGGCTTTTGTGAATGATGAATTCAGGGAGTTCGTGGATAGTTGTGACTTTGTAACCTACGAATTTGAGCATGTGGATGAGAGGCCCCTTAATTACGCAATGGAGCAGGGGAAGCTCAGGCCGGGAATGCTGCCTGTGGAATTAAAGCGGGACAGGTCTAAGGAAAAGCTTTTTCTCAGAGAAAATGGGTTGCCTGTTGGAGATTTTGAAATTGCGGACAACGCCAGAGATGCGGCCAGGATTGGAAGAGATTTTGGTGATGCAGTGATTAAGCTTGCCCACGGTGGTTATGACGGAAAGGGACAGTATATTGTCAAGGAAAGGACACTTGAGGAAGAACTGCCGGAAGGCAAATATGTCGTAGAGAAGTTTGTCAGATTTGACATGGAGGCATCTGTCATCGCAGCCAGGGATCCTGCTGGAAAAATAGCATTCTTCCAGCCATCCCTGAATGTCAACTACAGGGGGATGCTGTATTACAATGCTGCCCCGATTGAAGACTGTGGAATGAAGGAAATTGTTAAAGCGCTGATGGAGAAACTATCATATGTGGGAGTCATTGGGGTGGAATTCTTCCTGAAAGATGGAAAAGCATACATCAATGAATTTGCGCCAAGGGTGCATAATTCCGGACATCACACCCTCATGGGCTCCTCAGTTTCCCAGTTTGAACAGCATGTCAGGGCAGTATGCGGATTCCCACTGGCTGATCCTCAACTTTACAGATCATCAGGCATACTCAACCTGGTAGGCCTCTCGCTTACAGATGAATTGAGAGCCAAAATCCTTGCACGTCCGGAGACACAGGTTTACTGGTACGGAAAGGACGGTATAAGGAAAAGAAGAAAAGTTGGCCACGTCAATTTTTCAGCACAGTCCTATTCTGACTTGCTGGAAAGGATCAAGACACTGTCATCTTTAGTTTATGGAGAAGACCTGGACCAGTATTTCGGATATTAAAATCTAAAGGATGACCACTGCTTCGACTCCATCAACCGTCTTCAAATCGGAGAGAAGTCTGCCCGGGATTGGGCTGTCTGTGACTATGGTTGCCCTCGGATCGTCTACAAGCTCTGGATCGTCAACCATTACCTGCCTTATGCTGATGCCCTCCCTGGCAATTATTTGTGAGACACCTGAAACAATCCCCGGCTTTGTGGCCTTAGTGGCAACTATCTGGATCACACCCATTCCGAGCTTTGTGCTGACTTTCCTGAAATCCGGGGATGGCTTTAGATCAAGAAAGAACTTTGCAAGTTCACCGTCCTCTACTATCTTAGACAGGATATCGAGAACAGCACGCCGATCCACGCCCAGCGATATTGCCAGAGATGAGGCCTTAACCTCAACATCATCACAATATATCTTTGGGGTACCTTCATGGTCTTTCTTGACGGAAAGCCCAAGAGATATAAGCTTCCTGAGCACCTTAGTCTGAGAAGGATATTTTCTGAATTTTTCTCTGATATAGTCCCACATTTAGACCACGATGCCTTGTTTAGACCCCGTCCGAAACTCCGTCCTCTGATATCTGTATGACTGTCTCGCCCTCCGGGAGGTAGGGTGAGTCTATGAGCCTTGCAATCCTCTTTCCACCCTTGCTCTTCCTGAGGTATATCCTGAATGTGGCGGTATGCCCAACAATGTTTCCACCAATTGGTGCCGTGGGATCCCCGAAGAATACATCAGGCCTGGCAGACACCTGATTTGTTACCCCTATCACGGCGTTAAAAATTGTGGCAAACTTCAGGAGATCGTGCATGTGCCTGTTAAGAAGCTGCTGCCTCTCAGAAAGGGATCCCCTGCCCATGTATTCGGATCTGAAATGTGACGTAAGGGAGTCGACTATAAGCAGTTTTATTGGGAATTCCTTCCCAAGTTCTATTGCCCGTTCCGCAAGCAGAATCTGATGATGGGAATTGTATGCCCTGGCAACATGAATTCTCTTCAACACTACGTCAGGATCAGCACCTCTAGCCTTAGACATCTGTATGATCCTCTCAGGCCTGAAGGTGTTTTCCGTGTCGATAATAAGAACGTCACAATCGAATCCACCCTGTTCCACTGACATTGTTGCATTTACTGCCGCCTGGTGCATAATCTGGGTTTTCCCAGAGCCAAATTCTCCAAAGAACTCAGTAATTGCCTGTGTCTCAAAACCACCTCCAAGAAGGTTGTCAAGATTCTTGCTTCCTGTGCTCAGCTTGTGGACGTCCTTCCTTCTCTCCAGGATCTGTTCCCCTGTTTCGAAGTTTCCAATATCAGCGGATTTCCTGGCTGCAGCAATTATCTTGATTGCAGTTCCCTCTGCTATGCCAGCCAATTCTGAAAGGTCCTTAGGGGAAGCCACTGCGATTGTCATTATGTCATCCAGTCCGTTTTCTCTCAGCTTTTCCGCTGTCGCTTCTCCCACTCCCGGGAGATCTTCGATTGTCATCTTTTTCTCTTCTTTGCTTCCTGCCATTTGTACACCTTAACTCTGTTTTCCTTAAGTTTTGACCTTTGGAATTTAGCCCACCCAAACTTTAGACGCAAAGAAACTGCACCAAATGTTGGATTAGATGCAAGTAACTCTGTGTATTTTTCAGGGTTATTGTTTACTAATTGATTAGGTGAATATAATACTTTAATGCTCAAATATTCCAACCAAAGTCGGAGCCTTAATCTTGCCATATCCTGCTTAAAGTATGTGTTTCCCAGGGCTGTTCAATCAGTTATCATACCAATCTGAAGGTACACTATATCCTTTCTGGTTGCACAGAAAAATGAGAAAATGAGTTTTTTCGATCATTGTGAATAACTTCATCATAGTAGATTTTACAGCAATAGTTTTAAAAAAGTATACATTAAGGTAATTCATTAAATTATGAGAAAAGTATTCATTGTTGGCATTTTGGTCATTTTGCTTGCTTCATCGGTTCAAGCTTCCTCGGGAGTGCTGCCTGCCTTCAATCCATCCATTGACAGCCAGCATTACTTGAACTTCAATTCTTACAGCTTGGGTTCATATCCGTCAAACCTGAGCTGGGCCAACTTCAGCAATGTTTCAAAAAACATAGACACTAGGATATCTATTGAAAATTCCATCTATGGCAGAGGCCTGACAATTTCTACCTTCGCATACCGTAACCTTTCGGATTCTTACCTAAGAATTGGACTTGGCCTCTTCCCGGAATTTACCCTGAAGATGACATTCACCTGGAATGAAAATAATAGTTTATCGCAGACAGGACAGGAGCTTTTATTTCAAGATAGTACAGGGAACCTGCTGGATTACAAGTTTGGGAGCAATTACAACAACAGCCTGTACCTGGGCAGCAATGATACACAGTCACTGGGGCCAGAACCTCAGCCTTCTGGATTATACACATTACAGCTTTCAGGTTCTGAATTGAACAGTAATATTTACGCTGGAATTGCTTCTGGATTCAACCAGACCTCCCATATGCCTGTTGTCTTCAAAAACAGTTATTCCAGCACAGCAGGTAATTACAGCCTGTTGATTGGCGGTGGTTTTTCTAACCTTACTATTTACAGCATTTACCTGTGCAGCAATGTGAGCGGTTTTGATCCGCTCATATCAGGAAGCAACATTAACTACAGAGAAAGTAACATTTCTTCTGTGTATTTTCCAGGGATCAATCCAGGATTGTTTGCCAAACCGTTAGTGGATTGGAAGGATAATTCAATAATTTACACCCTGATGAATACTGGTGGTGAAGTATACAGCTACAACTTTTACAACAACAGCAATTCCACACTCTTCAGACTTGGCTCTTCCCAGTTTCTTATATCCACTGCAGGTACCGATTGGAACGGATATTTTCTCATAGGCAATGCCACTGGTTCTGTCATATACATTTACAATTACACCACCGGTTCAACCAGCAAATACAGGTTGAATATTGATCCTGGGCAGGAATCAAGGATCTACCCTGCAGAAAGCCAAGTTTTTATTCAGAGTGAAAACGGCTCTGTGTATGATTACAACACCGGAATGAAAGAGTTGGTGGCCAATCTATCATTCAAAACGGGCACTTATACAGTGCAATCCTGGGCAACTGGTGCCTCTTTTGAGACAGAGATATTCAACAACAGCACTGGATTGCTTTCTGCTGAAGAGCTCAACAGCAATGGCACTTTTAAGAACATTTTCAAGTTAAATTTGAGTGAGGTCGACTTAAGCCCTTCATTCACACACGGCGATCTATCAAGCCTTGGTTCAAGCTATTGCCTATTTCCCAACCATACCCTTGAAACATTCTATGGCCTAAGTGGAGAGGTATTCACTCCCTACATTATTGGCTCCAACTTCTCCATTGCAGACTGGTCCCATAATTATACATTTCTGCAAAACAAAAGTGGAATTTATCTTCTTGAAAATGGATACATAAATCTTACAAGCGTGAACGCAGATTCACAGTTTTTAGCTTTTAATCCAAACCTCACCGAGGGTTTATCCATCAACAATGCGACTATTACTTTATACTCTATAAACAATGAAACCTACTCCCATGACAATATCAGCATT
>JAKAUW010000031.1 GCA_021817455.1 Thermoplasmata archaeon
CTCTTTTAATTCATTCTCCAGTTAAAAAGCAAGTGATAATATTTTTCAGAAATTTAGAAAATAAGTGTGGCATGTTACCGTAGGCATTTCCATTGTTTTGTTAAAGCCTAAAAAGTTCTTATGTGGCTTCACTAGGCCCAAATTATTTTTTATTTTAGATTATTTATATTCTATATCTATTTGAACTAATCTGTAGAACGCTTAGAGACAAAAGTTATAAGATTTCTATTGAATGTTTATAGGAGGCATATTCGATGGCGGATGAGAAAAAGAAAAAAGAAGGAGTGGCAGAAAAGTCAGGAGAAGTTGTAGGAGACGTAGCCAAAAAAGGGACAGATGTGGTCAAAGGATTCGGTAAAGGTATCCTTAAAGGATTCAAGAAAAAGGGGAAGGAACAGGAAGAAGAGGGAAAAGAGTGACGGAGCTACAATAAGCTTTCCGGCACTTACCAAAAACTCTGCCGAAAAAACTGGCCAGATCTACATTATGTCCCATTTCCATTTGAATTATGAATGAGCTAATGGGTTATTCACAGAAAATAAAAATTAAACACTCATAAAAAATGTTGATGTGGACTTAACTCAAAACCTGTTGTCCACGTAGTTCTTTATCATTTTCTTTGTGCCTCTCCTCAGAACATCAGAAAGGGAAGGAGTGGAAACCTTCATTATGTGTGCCACTTCAGTCATGGAAATCTTTCTATCAGGTTCGAAATATCCATGACCGTAGGCAACCTTCACGACTTCTTTCTCTCTCTCTGTAAGGAGAGAATGGGTCTCATACTCTGTTTCAAGGATGCTCGGCTTGAGGCCGGCATTTTCAAGGCTTTTTTCAAGAACATTTAGCTTGGATTCGTTCTGTATCATGATTCTGTAAAGTATGCGCTTTGAGTCCAGATTTCTAGAGGAAAGTACAACAACGTGGCTGGAGGCGAGTATAGTGCAGGTAGAACAACTTTGCGTCTCTACCCAGAACCCGGATTTTCCAACTCTCATAACGCTGGTGGATATTTTCTGCAGTTTCGGGAGGACCTCCTGAACATCACGTTCTGTTTCAAATCTGTGCAAAGTTTTGCTTTCACCGATTTTCAACTGTTCGACGTTGAATTCCTCATTAATGGAGGATGCGTAGTTTGTAACCGGGCAGTTACCTCTGGAAACTTCCAGCAGTGCGATTAACGCACCTCTATCTTTCTGTGACATCTATTTCACAATTATATTAATGCATGGATAGGTTATAACGTTGTGGTACAGAGTCGCTTAATAATTAGGCTGTTTTAACTTAATGTCTGCAAAGATGTGAAATGCGCCTCTTTTGCCATATCAATAAATGAACCTGCACAAATGTGGTTCAATAGCTTGTGAGCCTTTAATGCGGCTAATTTATTGCTGTTCACTTAGTAATAAATGAAATTACTCTCCCTTCGGGGTCTTGAATGTTGAGCTTTTGCCCCTCGCTTATCCTTTCAACTTCATATTCCACGTTTAATTTGTGAAGCCCTTCCAGGATCTCATTAAGATTCCTCACAATGAAGGTCATCTCAAATGTCTTTCCAAAATTGTTGGGCATTTTCCCGAGATCATCCCTTACCAATATGAGCAGTATATTTCCAAGATCAAAAGCCACAGATATCCCTGGCTCATCTTCCACCACTTTTAGGGAAAGTACGGCTTTGTAAAAGCTCCTAACTTCAGCATATTTCCTGACTTTCAGGGTAATTGTCCTTGGTTCCCAAAAGAGAGGCATAACTATGTTCACTGTTGTGCTGTATTAAATTTTTCTCAGAAACGGAAACCCCCCACCCGGGGCTGCAATCCAAAAAGCTCAAATTTTAGGGCTCTGTGAGGTCTAAATACATTTTTGCTTCCTCATAGTACCTTCCGTTTCTCTTAAGGGTTTTGCCATGTCTTCCAATGTCCTTGAAACTCATTTTTTTGTATAAGAGGTTAGCCCTTGTGTTAATTGAAAAAACTTGAAATAGTGTGTCTGTGTTATTTGATTATGCCAGAGGGTAGATGCAGTTATTGTTCTAAAATTGAGGAATGCAAAACCTGTGGCTCGAGAGTAGAGTCTTTCAGGCATGTGGGAGTAAGGGCATCTGGCGATTACCATTCCGCTATTTGGCATTACGCCTATCCATGCGGCCACCGTAATGATATTGCAATGAGCAAGGAGACCGGAGCACATCCAGCAGCAAAACTCGCTGTATATAATGGGGGCCCAGTATGGAAGGATGGGTACCAATGGGTGAATATTTTCTGGGGAGCATACTGGACAAACCAACCATGGGTCCAGTTCATAGATCGTGCAGTGGCAGACATAGAAATGAACCAGAGCTATTCTGGCGGCCTGAAGCAATACGATGTGGGCCAAGGTTCACTGAAGTCGCATGTGATAATTCAGCAGGATCCGCCATCGACTGTGAGTAACCAGGATATTGGCGGCTCTATAGTCTCATGGATAAAGTCCGGTATTGTTCCGGATCTTGGGGTAAAAGGAGCATACAATGTCTTTCTGCCCCCGGGAATAACTGCGACCCTGGGAACAGATTCCTCATGTTCAGTATTCTGCGATTATCATGACAGCGGAAACGGAAACAACGGCCCATTCTTCACCTGTGAGCCATACCCATGCAGCACAGGCTGCAACCAGTGCACGTCTAGTTCATTCGACACCATGACGCAGGGTCTATCAGAAGAAATGGTGGAACTCAAGACAGACATGAATCCAGGAACAGGCTGGGTTATTGGTAACGAGGAAATTTGCGACTATTGCGACACTCACTTCGTGTGCAACAAGATCAGCACAGGCGAATACGTGAACGCTTGGTACAGTGATGCAGCTGGCGCTTGCTGGAAATCCTGATCTGCGCAGGAATAAAACTAAGGTAATATTCCTCCATACACTGAACCTTTGAATGTGCATTCAGGAAATACTAGTTGCACGGCATGGGGAGACGCAATGGAACAGGATGAGGAAGTGGCAGGGCTCTTCTGATATCCCACTTAATGAAACAGGGCTGATGCAGGCCAGGCAGCTGGGCATATCTCTCATGGGTGAAGGGATCGGAAGGATTTATTCAAGCGATCTTCAGCGCGCTTTCACCACTGCAAAGATTGTTTCTGATATAGTGCAATCGGGAAATGTAACAACTGACAGCAGGTTAAGGGAGAGAGGGCTGGGGAAATTTGAAGGCTGGCATTCTGTGGAAGTTGCAAGGTTCCTGGGAATGCCAGATGAACAGGCACGCATACTTGAGACTGATGAATTGAGCATAGAGAATGGCCCCGATGTGGAACCATGGGAGAGCTTTACCAGGAGGGTCTGGAGTTTTCTTGAGGATGCTGCTGTTGCAACAGAACACGGAAAAATCCTTGTTGTAGCCCATGGTGGTGTAATGCGGGCCATTTCTTACACACTGACCCAGGAGGGATTCGGCATGCCTGAATACAGCAATGGGCAGTATATACGGCTTAAGGTGAATGAAAATAGTTGGGAAATAGGTTGAAATTAGGGAGCTTAAGAATCTCCCTTGTGAAATATCAGGCAAACTGATGGGAATTTTTTGTTTTCCACTTCTGCAATCTTTCCTCATACGCGTCGAAAATGGAGGAAAGTCCCTTGCCGTAGTTCCAATGGAAGTAGTCCACACTCATTGTTAGGGGTTCTGCGATAATCTTTGTCCTGATGGAATACTTCACCTTTCCCTCCGGGCTGTATTTTGCCACGTGAATGTTGAATTTTCCATGCTTGATGCCTGTAATTCTTGAAAACCTCAGTAGGAACTTGCTGGCCATGCTGTATGTTATGTCGTATATGTCCTGCTCGTCAGGCTCAACTCCAGATACGGAGATGAGAATACCTTCCTTCTCCCTCTGGTCTAGCGCATCTATAATGTCTGATACCCCAACGATTCCATGAAGATGCATATCCTGGTCCACTACCGGCACAATGTGCAGACTATGGTCACTCATCACTTTGGCGGCCTTTGTGATGTTGTCTTCAGGCAATACCCACTGGGCATTGTCCATCAGGGAAGCGCTCTTGATGACCACCTTGATCTTATCTCCCGCCCTGTCCCCTGCTCCTCCTTCCCTGCCGTGTATTTTTTCCTTATGCCTTTTGAATGTGTCAGCGGCTATGTCATCGAGCCTGAGGATTCCCGAGAGTTTTTCAGCAGAATCCAGCACAGGAATTTCCGTCTCGTCAAGACCCCTCATCTTCATCGCAGCTTCGTCAACGCTGTCTCCTTCATATACGAAAATAGGCTCGGTTGACATGATCTGCCTGTTCCTGAGTACCCTGCTCCCTAGAATGTCTTCAAGGTTGCGGATAATGTCGCTCCTCGAAACAATTCCGATCAGTTTTTTCTTCTCGAGGACAGGAAACGCCGAGAGCCCCGTATCCACTAAAAGTCGAATAACTTCCTCCAATTCAGTATCAGTTGTCAGTTCCGGTGTGCTTATTACATAATTCTGGGCCTTAGAAGAAAGCTGTAAACTTCTTCTCCTCATGATTTCCCTGTAGTTCAGCATGCCAACATACTTGTGCCCGTTTAACGCAGGCACCTGATGCACATCGACACCCCTCATCTTTTCCATAGCCTCAGAAATAGTTGCCGCGCGCACGTCAATAATAACTGGCTCCCTTGTCATAATATCTTTAACTAACATATGGAACCCAACAAAATATGCAGTCCTAGCATAAAAGGGCTGTTCCTCTCATTTACAAGCACCAAAGTTATTAATGCCTGAAATACTGTTTTGGCCATGAATTTTGGAGTTGCAGGATTGGGAAATCATGCCATGAACAGGGTCATGCCTGTATTCAGGGAAGCTGGGCACAGCATTTCAGCGGTTTACAGCAGGAACATTGACAAGGCCAGGAAAGAGGGGATTAAGTACAATGCCAGGCCGTTCGACGATCTTCAAGCCTTCTTCGAGAACGGGGAATTTGAGGCGGTGTACATAGCATCGCCAAATTTCCTACATTATGATCAGGCGAAATTGGCTCTGCAGAAGGGAAAGCATGTCCTCCTTGAGAAGCAGATGACCCTTAAGACAGAGGAGGCAGAGCAACTTGTGAAACTAGCGGGGGAGAAGAGCCTGAAACTTGCAGTCGGATTTCACATGAGGTTTCATCCTGCCATCAGGGAAGTCCGAAGGATCCTTCAGAGCGGTGAGCTGGGTGAAGTTTCATACATCACAGGTATGTGGGCCTCACTTTCTGCCAGAAGCTACGACAATCCAGACAATAAATGGTGGAGGGAAGACGATAAAGTGGGTGGTGGCGCGGTCATGGGAACCGGAGTTCATGTCATGGATACAATCAATTACATTCTTGGAAAGTATCCGGACCGCCTTTCATCCTTCAGGAATCCATCCGGCAAAGTTATAGAATCCACTGAGCATGTTACACTCCAGTATGGGCCAACTATCGTGGATATAGTTGCTTCCAGAGAGATGAAAAGCCCCATGAACAATCTCACAATATACGGGACTGAGGGGACTATTGTAGCAACCGGTGTATTCTCTACTTCAGTGGAATCGTCGTTACTCAGGGACGGAAGGAGGGTCAAGGATTTCAGGGGAGCCAATGTTTACCGGGAGGAGATAAAGGCATTCGCAGACCTGGTGCAGGGAAAGGAAAGCCACATTGCAACTGCAAAAGATGGCGCAGAGATTGTCAGGCTCGTCAATCTTGCCTTTGAGGCCGACAGGGATTGCAGTGTATTCAAGCTGTGAATGCTGTTGACCTTAAGCGCAGTTTCCAATGTTGCTGAAACTGCTAACTTATTTACTAATAGTGCCGTGGGCATAACTTCATGAAAAATATGTGCGCAGACTGCATGGAAAGAGGTTGTGATTGTGAAGAGTGCAGGACATACAGGTATACCAGCATGTGTCCACGTTGCGGATGCATACTGGAGATGCAGTGCTGCCTCGGTTACTGATAATGCATATGATTTAATCGCAACTCAAATTGACCCTAAGATATAAGGGAAGAATAACATAATAAGCAGAGGGATTTTCCAGAGATGTCTGAAGAAAAACCACTAGGGAGGATCCTGGCTGCCGCAGCAATATCCTTGATTGCAGTGCTCACGCTTTCTTACATTTTCCTCTCAGATTTTAAAGAATATAACATGCCCTATTCCATTGTGTACAGATTTTATCTGTACACTGCAATTCTTCTCATAAGTTCAACCCTGCTTGTCTTAATTCTCCGGCTCAACGACCGAAGACATCCATCAGTAGAATCTAACCTTTGGAATTATATCAGGATCGTGCTCGGGTCTCTCTGGCTTTTCGATGGAATACTCCAGATCCAGCCGGAAATGTCTTTCGGCTTTGCTCCCTTCATCCTGATTCCTGCACTTAATGCACTTCCCGCTCCATTCCAGCTATTTGCACATCCAATAATCGTGCTTTGGACGATAAATGCAGGTCTCGTAGATGCCCTTTCAGCAGTTTTGCAGATATTCCTTGGCATGGCTTTCCTTCTCCTTAAATCCAGGAGATATGTCAGGCCCATTGCAGCAATATCATTTGTCTGGTCCATTGCCATATGGATTTTTGGGGAGAGCCTTGGCTCACCCGGCTTAGGCATGAGCATTCTCACAGGTTTTCCTGGCGCTGCGCTCCTTTATGCCATTTCATCCCTTGTGCTTTTTGCCAACTTGAGCAAGGTGCGGGAATTGAATATTATCAGGTTCACCTTTGCGGCACTGTTCATTATTTCATCTTTCCTGCAGACACTGCCTGCAAATGGTTACTGGGAACCCGGAAGCCTTGCAGCTGTGACTGGCCCATATTCCTTCATCTACCAGCCAAACTTGCTCTCCTATCTTATATTCAACGCTGCAGAAATTCTGTCACATTACAATTTTGCGTGGAACCTTCTTTTGACGCTTGCTCTCCTCTTATTGGGTGTAGCATGGATAATAAAGCCACGAATTGCCTCCTTTGCCAGCATCTTCCTGGCTGCAATCATCTGGTTTATGGGCCAGGATTTTGGGATATTTGGCGGGTATGGCACGGATCCAAATACTGGACTGGTTCTGCTCCTCATGTCTGCGTCTGTATACCTGACCCTGAGATCATGGAAGGAGCGAAATATAAAGGGGCTGGCTGCCCCTGTTAAGGTGCCGGGCCAGTGAGTTCACGGCTTATTCCTGAGCCCGGGACGAATCTGGTCCACAAGGTCGAAAAGCAGCCTGAGGCCAAAGGCGATGAGCACAAGGCCCGCTGCCATGAGTATGATTGTAAGAACGTAATTGAAAGTGGACGCATATGCACCGGCTATGAATAATTGTGCTCCAACCCCAAGTATAACCAGCCCAATGATCATCACAATAATGTTGCCGAAGAAATCATTGTTGAATATTTCCATATTGTTCAATAAGCAAAATGTCAGTTATGGATTTTTCGGGGCCATCCAGGCATGTATGATTCATCAATCCTGGTTAGCTACTACCAGCCCCCTGGCAATCTCCCCCAGTGCATTCTCATCAGAACCATAGAATAAATGTCTTGTTTGTGTGTATTCCATGATTCCGTCAATGCCAAGTTCCCTGCCAATGCCGCTTTCCT
>JAKAUW010000003.1 GCA_021817455.1 Thermoplasmata archaeon
TTCGACCATTATGAGCTCGTGTTCTCTGGTTCTTCTAATAATATCAACAATATAGGACATTATCTCTTCGCTTGCATGAACCTTTGAAACTTCTTTCCGAAGGCTCAGGATCTTAGTTGCATCAACATCGTTGTCAACGTCATCATTCGGGAGAGTAATGGATTTGAGGATGTTGAGTTCTTCCTCCCTGGAAGGGTAACTGAGTATATACCTGAACAGGAAACGATCCATCAGTGCTTCAGCAAGGGGGAATGTTCCTTCCTGCTCAATTGGGTTCTGAGTTGCAATGACAAGAAACGGGGACGGCAGGTCGTGGTCGTCGCCTCCAACTGATACTTTCTTCTCTTCCATGCCTTCAAGAAGGGCAGACTGCACCTTGGCGGGAGTTCTGTTTATTTCATCAGCAAGGAGAACATTGGCGAATATTGGTCCTTTCCTGAACTGGAGGTGCCTTTCCTCGAGGTTGAATACCATGGTTCCCGTGATATCTGTGGGCAGCATATCCGGGGTGAACTGTATCCTCTTGAAATCCATGCACAGGTGCCTTGAAAATTCACTTGCAAGCATTGTCTTTGCAAGACCTGGAACACCTTCCAGCAATACATGGTTGTTGCTGAGCAGTGCTATGAACATGAAGCGGACTATCCGTTCGGATCCGATCACTTTCTTCCCTATCCTGGTTTCTATTTTCCTGACACTGTCCCTTAAGCTGCCAATATCCACAAATTCATTTTCGGTCATAAGATCCTGCCCTCCTCCTGCTCAAATTCAACCCTGTCAAACTTGTTCCCCCTGAACTGATTATAAAGTTTCAGAATGTCATCAAATGTCTTCTTCCTGCCTTCAACGCCCCTCTGCCTCTTTTTTTTCCTTCCGGAGTGGCTCATTGATAAATATTTTCTGTACTGTTTCTGCAGGTTCTTGAAGTACTCATGGTAATTCAGTAGTGATTCAAATTCGGTAGAAATCGGCCCAAGGAAATACTCATAGTCATCTGTCTTGATCTTCTCTGCCTCCCTGTTGAAAAAATCCCTTGGAACAATGAATTTCTCCCTCTTCTGCTCCAAAGTTGGGGGGCCGTCTATCTTTGTTTTTCTCGAATAGTGCCTTATAGCTATGGAAGCTGCAAGCAGCATTATGACAGGAACAACAAAACTCAGCAGGAAAACAGGGTTATGTGTCACATTGCTGAAGAAATTGGACGCCAACTGACCATAAAAGGAAGCGCCTGCCATTACCTGATCCCTTCGTCATGCCTTGCGAAGTAGAGCTGCATTATATCCATATAGTTGTAAATCTCTGAGAACCTTGACACCAGCTCCTCTCCGTCAAAATCATAATCACTGGAATATCTTGCCTTTTCGTAATAATTCAAATAGAATGATGTAAGCTTTTTCAATGCGTTGATCCGGGAGGCAAGGTTTTCATTGTCTGGGTTCACCCTCTCCATTGCCTCAATAATGGTGGAGCTGTCAACATACCCCACTTCCGGAACCTTTACATTAAGGGTCCCAAGTTCATTTATGAAGAAATGCCTGTTTCCGTCATTGTTGGAATTTCCTGTCTTGAAATATCTGGCATAATCATCTCTGGCAGCCCTGAACAGTGTCTGGGCAGCCTTGTTTAGATCATTTTCCCCTATCTGCTTCCTAGCATCTAGAACTGGAGGAATGTCTCCCACAGTCTTCACTTCAACGACTGTTTCCACACCCTCGTTGCTGAATCTGCTTCTCCTCTTTACTGCTTTCGGCTCCTTGGACCTTTTCGTCTTTACTTTTTTTGTATTGTTTGCAAATAATGCCACTATGATATCACCCCGTTAAGCTTGTTGTGTAATATGTTATTGTTAAGTTGACTCCTGACGCTACCTGCGTAAGTTCACTCGATGAAATATCGGCCGTAATTGATAAGGTAGTTTGCCCGCTTGATCCCAGCACGAAATAATTCGATATGTTGAACACATTACTGGTTGGATGGTAAACAGTGCCACTGTTCCCAATCAAAAGTGTGGCATTGGACGGAACGTTCAAGTTAATGGCCACATTTGATATGTATTCAGTGAGTTTTGACTGGGTGCTGGTGAGGTTTGCCTTAAGTTTCAAGACCAGTGCAGGGAAGCTTACGTTTACAGGGACATTTTTCAACACTTCGCTGTTGTATTTGGCGTTGAATGACAGGGATGCATTTGGCGCTGATGAGTGTATTGTGAATGTTGTAGAGTTGACCAGATTGCTGCCGAGATAGGCACTGAAACTGTATGATCCCTGTGCAAGAGCCGTATAATTGCTTGAGATCCCAAGGGCGCCAACTCCCTTAGCAACCGAAATTCCAGGCCCTGAAAGATCGTAGGCCCATGAGGCATTGGTATTCCAGGAGAGTTTCAGGACGTAAGGAATAAGCTTTTCAGTTTGGATTTTCCCAGCCCCATTCAAGGACGCGGTAAAATTGAGCGTCACATAGTGGGCATCAGAATAGGTGAAATCATACTTGCCATTGGGCAGGACATAGTTGAACACAGTGTAATTTGACCCAGGACTTGTGCTGTTGTATGAAACAGGCAGACTAAGGCCAGTGACATTCAGCCCATTTGAAGGCACATTTGCATTGTAATACCCGGAAAGTGGGTTTGATAGGTTCAATGTGAGGTTGTAAACGGGCAGTGGATTCAGGTAGAGATCAAGAACCTGACCTGTCCCCTGATACTGAGAAGTATTGACCAGTGTGGCAATTCCACTGTAGTCCACCATTTCAGGCAGAAGTATATATGAGCCGCCATAACTGAGATTCAGGTACGAGTAACCGCTTGCATCGGTGAATCCAGCAACCTTCAGAGTAATGCCATTTACCCTGATGAACATCTCATAAGAGGTATTGTTTATAGATGATGTCTTAGTAACATTGTTCATCATCCTGACTAGCATGCTTACTGGAGTTGATGAATTGGTGCCTGGAGAGATGCCAGTTGAATTCTGAGTGCTGTTCAACTGGTTTGAAATTGATGTGCCATTGACTCCCGGCAGCCCTGATCCTGATGGAGTGGTCCACTGGCTGGATCCAGGGGAAATGGAAGTCGTTGGTGAGATAGGTGTGGGAGGCAAAGTCTGGTTTCCTGCCACAGTAACTGTTGTATTTGAAGTTCCGAAACCTGGCTTGGATATGCTTATGTTATAAGTTCCACCCAAGAGGCTGATGTTGAACTGACCAGTTGCATTGGTCTGAACAGTTGTCAGTACCCCTCCATTGTTGGAATAGACAGTAATAGTGGCATTTGTAAGGGAGCTGTTGTTTATTCCGTTAATAACGCCACCGCTAAGATGATATACCTGGTTCGGTGAGGTTGTAACATAAATGTTCTGGCCGCCGATTGATTTTGCAAGGCTGCTCTCGTTCAGCCATGTGTCATAGAACTGGACCGAAGTAACATTTACGTGATAATCGCCGGTGAACAGCACATTCACCTTATAGTAACCAGTTGAGTTTGTTGCAATAATGTCATCGAAATAAGTGCCGTTTACGCTTGTGTAAAGTGTGAAGCCCGTGTTTGGTATTGGCATGCCGGTCTGGGTAGAAATTACCTGCCCGGATATTGTAATATAACTGGGATTTCCGTAATTCACTTTTGAAATCTGGTTGCCCAGCCCCCTTGGCTCCCCATTTGTGATGCCGGTCTGGCCGGTGCTGGAGCTGAATGGATCAAGGGCATCTAGGGTAAAATTCTCATTTGTGGTGTTGTGATAAATATGAACAATCTGAGTGTAAGGCGTGTAGCCTTCAGCATCTATATTAATGTAATTTTTGCCGAAAGCCACAGATATGTTATAGAAACCGGTTGCTGTGGAAAGATTGGAACCATTGGCCACAACAGGTACACTGTCGAATACATCAGCATTAGAAATTCGGTCCCCGATTTTGTTGAATATGTATCCATTCATGTAGAATGCTGAACTGTTTGTTGAATTGAGGTTTAAGTTATATTTAGAAATGGAGGTATTGAAAACATTGACAGTGGATGGGTCAGGGATGGATTCAAATCCGGATTTAACAGCCTTTATTTCGTACGGGCCATTGACCATGTTCACAGTGTATGAGCCTGAGCTGCTTGAAGAGTCGTAGTAATTGCCCCAGAAATTGATGAATGTAAGCGATACTCCAGGTATTGGTTTCCCCAGTGACTGGGTCAAACCGGATACTGAATACTTTGCCTGAGGAGTTAGTGATACATTCTGGTCAGGGATCGTTGATCCATGCCCTATGTAAACCGTCTCGTAAGCAGTGTTGTACTGGAAAACCTTGAAGGCAAAAACTCCCTGCCCTGAGGCTAGAATCTTGATATGGTAAAAGCCCGAAGCGTTAGTTCTCACAAGGGTGAGAGCCTGCATTACGGCAACGCCTAAAACTTGGTCTGCAATAGGTTGCGGTTTTTTACCTGCCGTGGTGGAAGCATTGAACACGTATCCCTGAAGTGTCACTGTAGTGTTCCCTGAGGGAGTGAATGACGTCTGGTTGAAACCCAGCCCGGGCTGGTTGAATGTCTGATTCTGGAAGATCTGGTAGGTTGGGGGCTTTATGTTCTTGGGAACATGGTTAAACTTAATAGTAGCTGGATTTGATGGGTAAGATACATGAAACATGAAGAATACACTGGATATTAGCACCATTCCCACAACGAGAAGGGCTATACTTTTTGGAGACACTGTAGCTATTGAAACAATTGTATTATTTATTAGTTTCTAATGTCAATAATGATTTGGAGCGCTAAAAATAAGGGTCAGTTGCGCACCTTGACGGCTACACCTTTTTTGAGATCGATCATCGCCCTGGCAGGCATTTTCGCTATTCCCACACCCTTCAATTCTCCGGCGTGGTGTAGAACCACTTCGTCTTCCTGCCTCACATCATCAGTCGCATTGAGCACGCCAACAGCATAGATGTTTGCAGTGGGCTTGAAATTGTCAATCTCCACAAGGTACTTGCCATTCTCGATGAACCACGGTGCTGACTGCTTGTTGATTGTAAATTTCCCAAGCATTTCATTGAATACCAGGACGGGTTTGCCTTCTTTCACCAGCATCTCGCTGTTGTAATTCTTCACTATCTTACACCCTGCCATATACTTTGATATCCAGCTTCCAAACTGGTATTCAGCTATTTTAGTGAATCTCTCCATCTTCTGGTTGTAACTCCCCTTAGGTGGATGACCTGCCAACAATGTAGCAACTGTATCCTTCAGCTTGACAAGCGAGGAATCGTTCCGGTCCCATTTCACCAGTATTGAATTCGCCGGTAGGTGGTCCATGATGAATTCCAGGTCATTATCTACGAACACGACTACCCTTTCGTAGGAATTGTTTCTGAAATAAGCCTCGATTACGTTGTTGATCATCAGTTTTTCATCCTCATACCATTCCCCTATGACAGGGATATCATAATATGAAGCAGGATATGTCTGTTCGAGATCCCTTGGGACAAGCCCCACGGGTGAGGTTATTATAAGTTCGTGCACCTGGTTTCTCATCCCTCCAATGGCCTCAATTATTCTTTTATGGGATTTGGAACTGGAATAGGGCTTCCTCGCCGAGCATGGCATAAGGACTGCAACTCTCCTGTTTTCAGGTTTCCTGTAATCATTGGATATATAATCCCTATATCTGACCAGGTCAGGTCTCCTCAGGGATTCGAGCGAGTTTGCCTTTACGTATTGAGTTCTCCTGGGAAAGAAGTGTTCCCCTTCCTTTTTTATGTCATTGTCCAATAGGCGAAGAACTTCCACGGCCTTGGAAGAGATCTGATATTTTTCTACCAGCTCCCTCAGTGTTCCGGATTTTATGCTTTGGGAGAGAACAGGAAGGATTTCCCTGACAAAAGTGATGTTTTGTTCAGAGGCAGGATCAGTTGCTTTCATCCGGCCAAAAATAGTGAATTTATAGCCCGCGCTCGTTTCCATCCTCAAGGTGCTGTCGTCAAACAATGAGACCCCTGCATAAACCAGAATGGGAATTAGATAAGGATCTGCAACCCCCTGAAGGTAGATGAGCCTACTCATCCCGTATTTTCTGCGTATCTCCGTCAGTTTTTCAACTAGCTTCCTGGGCCTCTGAATGAGCTGGGCTCCATCTGGTATTATTACTATATCTTCAGTTAGCCACTCTCCATTTTGCATGAGTGATGCGGCCTCTGCATTTTTTGTTTCAGTTGCAGGCATTCCCCGCTGCCCTAGAACTTCTATGATTCCATCGGTTCTCCTGACCTGTTCACCCTTAGTTGTATCGAGAATGCACGGATACGGCATTTTTCCTTCGACTGAACCAGTTCTTGCGAACCCAAAAAAGGCTTCATCTATGATCATGAGTGTTTCCTTATCACCTACTACCTAAATTCAATTGCTGAAAAATGGATCTGGAATACATCAGGGCTCCGAATCACAGATCCGCTGGTTGACAGTATATTGAAGAAGCCCGTAAAATCAGCGGGGAAAGGTTAATTAGTTACAATTAACTGTTGAGTCTGAAAGCAGTGGTTCATTTATCTGACAAGCTGATTAACATGCAGGATACACAGAACGAAAAGGAAAACATTGTTTTGCCCGGTGATGTAATTGCAACCGCAGAAGAATACGTCCCTGGCAAGAATACCATGGAAGAAAATGGAGATGTCGTAGCCATAGCTTATGGTTTACTTAGGAAAGATGATAAGGGATTGACCGTCTCGGTACAGACTCCTAAGAAGAAAATCACCCTCCACAGTGGACAAATCGTTTATGGTCAGATAACCAAAATGGACCAGAGAAGGGCAAACGTTAAAGTTGGAGCAGTTTTTGACCGGCAGCTTGGACTGGTAGAATACGTTGCTGACGGTAGCATAGGCATGTCCTCACAATATGGGAGAAACAACGAGCCCAGCATGCACATTGGAGATCTGATCAGGGCCAAAATCCTGCGGATTGGCGACAGGGGGCTCGACCTTGGGATATTCGGGAAGAACCTTGGGGTGCTCAGAACGCTGTGCACTAAATGCAGGCTGCCCATGGTAAAGAAGAATGCCGCACTGTACTGCGATAATTGTGAGCGGTCGGAGATCAGAAAGGTCGCAGAGGACTACGGAAAAATAAACATCATGGAGGATATGGCATGAAAGGCGGAGTTTCAAACAAGGTAAATGACGTTGAAAAACTTTCAAATGAAGTAGTGACCATGAGGAAGGAACTTGAGGACGTCAAGGAAGTTCTCAAGGGCCTCATTCAGGTCATAATGAGCAGAGAAGAAGGACTAGACGAAGACGAATACAACTAAAGGTGCGAAATATGATAATGCCTATGAAAATGTTGGAAGAAAACCTGAACAAGAAAGTTGCATTGCTGCTTAAGGATAACAGAGTACTGGAGGGAACACTCGCCGGATACGATGAATACATGAACATGGTTCTAGATGAAGTAGAGGAAAATTCTGAAGACCTCAACAGGAAACTTGGAACTGTTATCATAAGGGGAAGCAACGTTGTCAGGATTTCTCCGAAGTAGACCGGACTGATAGTTTAGTCCTAAATTTTCCATTTTTTTGAAAACACATTTCCAATTCGACCCAAGCTTTTTTCACTCAATAAATAGCTTTACTCAAGCCATGAAATGACATGCGGGCGAGTATCAGATTATCCCAGTTGGAAAGAATAAGCCCATCAAATACTCATTGGGTAGCTTCTTTGGAGGGCCGGGACCGGGAATTGAACCCGGGTCCGGGGATCCACAGTCCCCAAGGATAGCCCTCTACCCCATCCCGGCCATTGCGTTGGGTAGGAGATTTTTAACCCATTAATTATTATTTGCCTGACAGCTGTGCAGCCATTACTGGTTTGGCTGTTCACAGTGAAAGAAAATTGCAGGGATGCCCATTATGTCACGGGTATGGTGCTCATACAGCCGCGGGACGCGAATTTCCATTTTCTGCTCCCTGATGATTGTTAATGATTTTGCATAATAAGACCGGATGAAATCTGCAGACTTCAAATTGTGCAGGGAGTAGACATGTTTTCCAAGCCTGATTGCGGAATCCAGAAATTTCCTGTCTGCGCCTTCAGCAACCGAACCAAAGGGCGGGTTCATGAAGACTGTGTCCACCGGTTCCCTGAAAGAAAGAATATCTCCCTGGATGATTTCTATATTGAAACCTTCAGCGTTCTTGCGTAGTGCCTCAACCTGATGTTCGTCCAGTTCCACTGCATATACTTTTTTGGCTCCAAGCGACGCTGCTCCAACAGAGAAAATCCCGTTTCCGGCACCAAAATCACCAATAACTTTGCCGTCCACATTGCCATCAAGAAATGCCAGATAAAGAATCTCTGAAGCTACCCCTGCGCTCGTAGGGTACTGTTCCAGCTGGTTCCTGTACCTCAGTGGTTTCTGTAGCTTCTGCAGGTGAATTTCAAGATCCTTCTTGGACCTTATCTGTTTCTGCATCTATTTTTCTACTGTGCCAACAGCAAGATCAACAACCTGCCTGGCTTTCTTGACTGAATCTTCAGCAGATTCTCCCCTGCTGAGGAACAGCTTCTCAATTTTCCTCATGGCACGCTGCTTTCTCCAGGTGCCTCTTTCATGTGCCGCAAGCACAATGTATTCTGCTACTTCCCTGTCAACACTAATACCGAATCTCTCTCTAATCTTGATTTGCCAGACAGGGACAAGTACCGAAGGTATTTCCCTGAGATTGTTACCTGCTCTCTTTTCCTCGATTAACCTGTTAAGGTTACCTGTTTTCTTGAATCGAGAAGGTCCACTCATTAGTCAAAGAATGTCTGAATTGTAATAAAGCTTTTCACTGGAAACCATAAAGATATGTTATCATTGATCTTAAAAATACAGTAAAAAATAGGTTTAGGGGGTTCCTAAGTTCCCCGCTTCAGTATAGAACGGTGCTGAGTATTCCCTTTGCGGTGTGGAGCCTGTTTTCTGCCTCGTCAAAGACGACGCTGTGCAAGCTCTCCATAACATCTGCAGTTACTTCAAGGCCCCTATGCGCAGGGAGGCAGTGCAGGAACAGGAAATCCTTGCTTGCATGCGAAACAAGTTCATTGTTTACCTGATATTTCCGGAATAATTTCTCCTTCTGCTCCTTCTCCTTTTCCTCACCCATGGATACCCATACATCAGTGTATATGACATCTGCAGATTCAACAGCCTTCACAGGGTTTTCCAGGATCTCTATATGGCTGCCTGTGTCCTTAGCAATCTGTTCAGCGATTTCTAGAATGTCCTTATTCGGCTCGTGGCCTTTTGGGCATCCCACAGATATATCTGAACCTAGGAGGACTGTACCTAAAATCAGGGAGTTGGCAACGTTGTTTCCGTCCCCGACATAGCTCACTTTCAGGTTGTTTACCCTGCCCTTCCTTTCTTTCACGGTCATGAAGTCGGCAACTATCTGGACCGGATGTTCAAGGTCGTCGAGTGCATTGATGACAGGGACAGATGCATTCTTAGCCAGTTCTAGCACATTTTCGTGTTTGAAAGCCCTGTATGAAATAACGTCAACGAACCTTGACAGGACTTTGGCTGTATCTGCTATTGTTTCGCCACGTCCTATCTGCATGTCGTTTGGATTGAGATAAATGGCATGCCCGCCAAGCTGTGTCATTGCTGTTTCCAGCGATACCCTAGTTCTTGTGCTTGGCTTTTCAAAGATCATTCCAAGAACATGGTTAGTAAATTGTGGAAACTGCTCATACCTCTGCCTTTTAAGTTTGATGGAAAGATCTATGATGTCTTCCAGGTCTCCGGCCATATCCATAACTGAAATTATGTCTCTCTTCATACAATCACTTCAGCAGACCGGGAACATCATCAGGGAATTCCGCGACCTTTACTCCTGCTTCCTCAAATGCTTTTATCTTCGACTCAGCTGTTCCTACGCCTTTTTCAATGATTGCACCTGCATGCCCCATTCTCTTGCCTGGAGGAGCACTTCTTCCTGTTATGTATGCCACGACTTTCTTCTTCACGTGTTCCCTGATGTATTTTGCCGCAAGTTCCTCGTTGTTTCCGCCGATTTCGCCCACCAGCACAATCCTCTTGGTCCTCTCATCCGCCTCGAATAGCTTCAGCACATCAATGTATGTGAGACCAACAACAGGGTCTCCGCCTAGCCCAATAACAGCACTCTCACCAAGGCCGCTTCTGGTAATGTGGTCCACTATCTCATAAGTTAGAGTTCCGCTTCTCGAGGCTACCGCTACGTCTCCCTGCCTGAATATCTGGTTAGGCATGATTCCAATCTTGCATTCTCCCGGCACCGTGATTCCTGGACCGTTGGGGCCCATCACTGTTATACCTCTGAGTTTAGCTTCATGCACTATTTCCATTGAGTCATGGAAGGGAACTTTTTCGGTGAGAACATAAATGATCTTTATCCCGTTGTCAATTGCCTCAAAAGCCGCATCTTTAACGAAGGGAGCAGCTACAGAAATCATTGTTGCGTCCGGCTCAAATGCCATTGCTTCTGATACACTGTCCACAACAGGCACCTGGTCCTGGAATTTTGTGCCTCCCTTCCCGGGAGATGTCCCTGCAACAATCCGTGTGCCGAACTTCAGCATTTCACCAGCGTGGAATGATCCCTGGTGACCGGTAATTCCCTGTACTATCACTTTCGTGTTCTTGTTAACTAATACTGTCACTGTGCTTCACCTGCCACTTTAACAACCATCTTAATTGCCTCCATCATTGTTGGGAAAGATTCGATGCCTGCATCTTTGAGGATCTTCCGACCTTCTTCCTCATGGACCCCGCTGAGCCTCACTACGATGGGTTTTTTGATGTTGAATCTCTTTTTTGCCTCTACAATACCATTTGCAACAGTGTCGCCTTTTGTTACTCCACCGAAAATGTTTACAAGGATTGCCTTGGGGTTAGCCTTGAGAACCAGATCGAATGCCTGGGCAACTATTTCAACATTGTCCGTACCTCCGAGATCAAGGAAGTTTCTAGGCTTTCCCTTGTGTAGTGTAAGTGCATCTAAGGTTGCCATAGTGAGACCAGCACCGTTTGCTATGACACCTATATTGCCGTCAAGTTCCACGAACGCATACCCTTTAGATTGTGCCTCGAGTTCAAGAGGCGTCTTTTCTGGGTCGGTAATATTGATATCCTTGTGCCTGAAGAAGGAGTCACTGTCCATTACAACCTTTGCATCTGCGGCTATAAACTGCCCTTCCACAGTTTCCATTAGCGGGTTTATTTCAACCAGTTCGCAATCCTCTTCTGAGAAGACACTGTAAAGCTTGCCGAGTATATCCCTGAACTGGGCTGACTGGTTCTTATCTAGCTTCATAAATTTAGCTGCTTCCCTGCCAATGAAATCCGAGTAACCTAGGAGCGGATCAATCTTTCTGGTGAAAATTTCAGAATGGGGGACAGATTCTATCTCCACTCCGCCGGAGGCACTTGCAATTAGCATTGGTGACCTTTCGGATCTGTTAAGCGCGAAACTCACATAATATTCTTTTTTGATGTTGACCATGTCCTCAACCAGGAGTTTTGTGACCGTAAGGCCCCGAATCTTGGCTCCCAACAGCTCCTCTGTTGAGGCTTTGAGGTCAGCCTGGCTTTTTGCAAATTTAATGCCACCGGACTTTCCTCTCCCGCCAAGCAAGATTTGTGATTTGACAACAACAGGTTTCTTGTATTCCCTAATATCAGCTGGTTTTTCTACTACATACCCTTCAGGAACTGGTATTCCGTATTTCCTGAAAATCTCCTTTCCCATATATTCATAGAGATTCAAATAGTCACCTGCCTGCCATCGTTAGAAATTAAATAAACTTGTTCTGGAGTTATCTCCTCACAGTCAACTAATCACGATTCGGCTATGATGCAAGCACTTAGTGTAAATATAGCTGCAGAAAGCCTCTCTTCGCCCGCACCAATGTTCAAAAAAGCAAAATTCTTATCATCAATTTCTCGGGAAACTCTGGAAAGAGCATATCCCACAAAAAGAAAAGTTTGGGATGGAGATTAAAATTTTAAATTATTATTCCAGGGTCCTCACATGGGTGGCATTCCACCCATGCCTCCCATTCCACCCATTCCGCCTGGAGCCTCTGATGCACTGGACTTCCTGCTTGCAATGACGTCGTCGATCCTCAGGATCATTGTTGAAACTTCCACTGCACTTTCCAGTGCGTGCTTCTTTACCCTGAGGGGATCTACTACGCCAATCTTGGTCATGTCCCCAACATCATTTATCTCGAAATTGATTCCATACGTTGTGTTGCCCTTCTCGTGCTCAGCTTTCAGCTGGATAAGGGTATTGATTGGATCCATTCCTGCATTTTCGGCAAGGGTTCTGGGTATGATTTCAAGTGCCTTTGCAAAGGCTTCTATTGCGAGTTGCTCCCTTCCGCCAACTGTATTAGCGAAAGCCCTGATTTTCATTGCAAGCTCGGCCTCAATTGCTCCTCCGCCTGGAAGATACTTTCCATCTTCTTTTGTGAGTGCGACAACCCTTATTGCGTCATTGAGAGATCTTTCTATCTCAGAAATGACATGCTCAGTGCCTCCTCTGATAAGAAGGCTCACTGCCTTGGGGTTTGCTGCATCTGTCAGGAAGGTCATTCTGTCATCGCTGATCTTCTTTTCCTCAACTCTGCCTGCTTTTCCAAGTGAGTCTTTGCTGAGATCGTCAAGATTCGTAACCAGCTTTGCACCTGTAGCCTTTACAAGTTTTTCCATATCGCTTTTCTTGACCCTTCTGACGGCGTATATGCCTTCCTTGGCAAGATAGTGCTGTGCAATGTCATCTATACCTTTCTGGCAGAGGACGACATTTGCGCCGCTCTTCTTGATCTTCTCAACCATTCTCTTAAATGTATCAGATTCCTGGTTCAGGAAGTCCTGTATCTTTGTGGGGTCGGAAATCTGGACCTTGGCCTCTATCTCAGTCTTCTTGATTTCAAGGGCTGAGTCAATGAGCGCTATCTTTGCATCCTTGACGACTGACGGCATTTTGGCATGAACTTTTTCCTTGTCGATTACAAGACCATTTATGAATTGCGTGTCAGAGACGCTTCCGCCGCTCTTCTTGTCAACCTTAATGTTGGCAGTGTCCACAACAACTCTTCCGTTCCTGTCTTCAGCAACAGCATCCACTGCCTTAACAACAAGTTCAGAAAGGAAGTCGCTTGACAAGCTTGTATTCTTTCCAGAAAGTGCAGTCATCGCGATTTTTTTCAGGGTTTTGTCATCGGTTGCTTTCAACGCGATCTTTTCCATTTGGGTCTTTGCTTCATTCACGGCAAGTCTGTATCCGTTTGTGATTACTGTTGAATGAACGCCCTGTTCAAGCAGTGTTTCTGCCTGCTTTAGCAGTTCTCCTGCCATAATGACGGCAGATGTGGTTCCATCTCCAACTGCAGTGTCCTGGGACTTTGCGACCTCAACGATCATCTTTGCTGTTGGATGCTCAACATCCATTTCCTTGAGTATAGTGGCACCATCATTGGAAATGATAATATCTCCAATAGAGTCGACCAGCATCTTGTCCATGCCCTTAGGTCCGAGTGTAGTCCTAATGGCATCTGCGATGGTCTTGGCTGCCTCTATGTTGTTCTTCTGGGCATTTTTTCCCTGCTCCCGGGAAGTGCCTTCTTTCAGCACTAATATCGGCATGTTTCCTGATAACATTTAGAGTTGCACCTCGAGTTGTCAGATGAATATGTTCTTCAATATAAACTTTTTGAGAAGACCCCCATAAAGAAATCGGCTAAAATAAGGCAGTTTTAATAGATTAAAGGTTACTGCCTGAATTTAGGCGCCTAAGCTTCTGTTCCTTACTCTGCTCCGACTTAAGGCGGCCAAGCGAGTATTCATCCTGGTCGACGAATTTCATTAGCGGAGCAAGTGAAGGATTGGCTTTCTTGATTTCACTGTACATTTCAATGGCTATTTTCCGTAGGTCAGGGTGGGCCTGCGGAGTTGACCTCAGTTCACAGAAGAAGACCGCTTCCCTTAGGTTAAGAAATGCAGAGACCGGATATCTGTAAGCGTAAGGTATAGCGTACTGCGCGACCTGCCGTGAGCTGTGTTGTAGAATTTTTCTGTATACTTCTGAAGCCTGTGTCATCAGTGAACTGTACTCATCCCGAAGGCTAGTTTCCTCAAACAATGGGGGCATATCAAATCCGTACCTGTCAGAAAGTGGCTGCCTGTTTATGCTTATGAACCTGTGCCTCTGGAGGTCCCTGAATGCACCATAGTTCGTGGTTATCTGGAACAGGTATGATACGGATTCAAATGCCCGGTGAAGCTTGTGCCTTCGGTTGTTCCTCATGGCTGCCATTTTCTTAATGACATGTTCGAGTTCGTTCCGGCTCTTTGAGGACATTGCATTGTAAGAGGTTACGAGATCTGTTTCCCCGGTTGTGAATGCATAAATGGAAATGGCCCTCTTCAATGCCTTCTGGTCTTCATCGTACTGCAGCAGTTCTACTTCAGGTAGCTTTCTGGTTTCCTGCTCAGGAAGTTTCACGGGAATTGACGAGATATCTTTACTGTACTGTATGAGTTCAAGCCCATGTTTTGATACCGCTGAGTCAATGAGTTCAGGGAGCTCTTTTTCGAGCTCCCGGTACATGGAATCTGCAACGGAAAGAGCCTCGGGGATTCCGGTGGACCTGAGTTTCTGGACCAGGTGGATGTATGATCTGCCGTTTCCAGATATTCCAAGATTCGTGAGAGTGGAGGCGGGAAGAAGGAACCTCAGATCATCTAGGGCTCTAGCCCTCACTGAGCTTGTATATGATTTTTCTGCTGCTTTTTTCTCCTCTCCGGCAAAATCTTCAATGTGCCTTAGCCCATGGCCATTCTCACTGTACAAGATGGAATCGATGGGGTACCTCTCCCTAAAGAATTTCAATGCAGGTTCATAGCTCCGGACATAGAAATCGAAAAGGGAATCGCATAGAGAAATGTAATCATCGGCACAGTTCAATGGAATTCCAGCTTTATCTGAATCAAGGTAAAGATATTTCCCGGAGATTTTCTTGTCGTAGCGAACATACCGGGAGGATTTTTCCAGGTAAGAAAGACCGACTCTCAGATCTTCAATGGCCTTGGTCAGGACGTTGCTGATGTTCTGGGCAGCCATCTGAGCAGTGACCAGTTCTGAAATTGATTCGTCACCGTATTCCAGGAACACTCTCTTGTAGAAGTCACTCCCTCTGAATGGATTTCCCTCGAATTCCTTCCTGTATACCTCCCTGATATCAAGGCTGGCTGCCCTGCTGTATCTGGAGAGAAGTGCTCCACGGTCAATCATTCTATCAAGCTTTACAAGGAAAATGTCTTGGTCCTGATTGGAGAAATCCATATTAAAAAAGGATTTAAAATTGGAAAAAAATGTTTGCTTTATTCCTTGACAGGAACAAAATAAACATCTGTGGGGTTTATTCTCAGGTTTCTCCTGAACTTGGCTCTTACCTTCATGCCAATTTTCAGGTCTTCCAGTTCTGCACCGATAAGCCTGGCCATGAACAGGGAGTTCACACCCTCAAATTCAACCATTATGAGATTGAACGGCGTTTCAGGCAGGAATTCTTCGCTTCCAAAAAAGCAGGTTGTGAATGTGTGCACCCTCCCCTCGTTCGGAAGCTGGTACCACTCAGTTTCAGCACCGCACATCATGCAGTGACCCCTTGGTGTCCCATAGGTGTAGCCGCACTTCTTGCACTTGCTGCCCATAAGCTTCTTCTTTCCGAGTGCCCTGAAGAATTCAGAATCCTGCGCATAGCTGTGTATATAATCTATCTCATAGTGGGACTTGACTATCAACGGGTCAAAATTGTAGACCTCTGTCCCCTTTTGAGTTTCTTCCATTTTTGCCGATGGATTTATGGTCATTTTACCGCCTCCATGATTGTAGCAGTTACATAGGTCCCTGTGCCTGCATGGCTGTGTATAAGCCCCCTCTTGGCATTCGGCACCTGAAGGGCATCATCCTTGAAGTGCTTCTTTATTGAATGCTGGAGTTGCCAGAACATAAATACGCCCTGCATTATTCCTGTGGCGCCAACTGGATGGCCTGATGCCAGGAGTCCCCCTGATGGGTTAACAGCAACCTTACCCTTGATATCAGCCTTGCCTTCTTCCACGAATGAGCCACCCTCCCCATATTTGCAGAGGCCCAGGTCTTCGTATGTCTGGATCTCAGATGAAGTGTATGCATCGTGGAGCTCTATCACATCTAGCTCTTCAAGGGGATCTGTAATGCCTGCACCTTGGTATGCTTCTATGGCTGCTGTCCTTCCTGCCCTGAAGGAGTGTACACCCGGGTACTGCAATTTCTTGTAATCCGATTCCTTCTCATTAGGCAGCAATGGTACCTTTCCGAACGGCCTGTCTGATAGCCTCATGGTGTCAGTCCCAGAGCCAATGCTTTTTATCAGCACGGGATTGTCGCATAGCTCGAATGCCTTCTCCTCTGAGGCGAGAATTGCCACAGCTGCACCATCCGACATCGTGCATACATCAAGCCTTGTCAGGGGGTACGCAACCATTGGTGCATTTCTTACATCCTTTACTGTCAGTTTCATGGGGCTTTGCGCATAAGGGTTGTGCAGTGCATTCCCATGATTCTTTATTGAAACTTTGGCCAACTGTTCTACTGTGGTTCCATATTCATGCATGTGCCTTACAGCCATCATTGCGTAGTAACCTGTGTAGAAGCCCCCAACCGGATAATCAAAGTTAGTATCGCTGGCAAGTGCAATGAACTCATTGCCTTTCCATGTATTCACGTGGGACATTGATTCAAAGCCGTAGACGGCACAGACGTCCATCCTTCCCGAAGCTACCTCTTCGTAACCTGTCTGGAAGGCTAAACCCCCCGTGGCTCCTCCACCCTCTACCCTCTTGCTTGGCTTAGGTGTAAGGCCCAGATAATCATGAACCATGATTCCTGACATCAGTTGCCTCTGGAAGTGATCAGAAAAGTATGAGGCAACTGATCCATCAAAATCGGCAAGTGATATTTTGGCATCGTTCAAGGCATAATCGAATGCCTTCTTCACAAGAAGCCTGAAATCCATCTCTGGGTTGGCCTTCGCGAATTTCGTGACTCCACCAGAAATCATGTAAACATTTCGTCCTTTATGTTTCATAAAACTCCATGCGTGATTATGCCATTTTTTATTAATTTTGCCAACGGAAAGTATTTCGCAATATAACGTGCAGGTTAGGTTTATGAACAGGTCTTATTATGCGATAGCATCCCAAATCAACCAGGCATTGTGTCTGGAATTGCATGGGTTTCATAAGAAATAATCAGAAGCAATTGATAGCAAAACTGATATAAGGGCAACTTTTGTATAAACCTTTTTAGGCAATTATGGTTTGGGGTTTCGCACAATCATGAAAGTCATAGTCATTGGAGGCTCAGGTTACATAGGGAGAAACATTGCACAGCACATCTCAGCGGACAAGGTTTCCTACTACTCACGAAGCAGCAGCGAGGAGCTCGACAAGGCGGGCGTTGAGTGGATCAAGGGAGACATACTGGATGCAGAGAAAGTGATGGAATCCGTCAAGGATTATGATATGGTTGTTGATACAGCCGGAATAGACACCGAATCAGAACAGAAGTTCTTTGATGTCAATGTAAATGGGGTCAAGAACATAGTCGCTGCAATTAACAAATACGATACTGACCAGAGGTTAGTTTACCTTTCTTCAATCAACGTACATTACGGTACGACTGAGTTCTTCAGGACAAAGAGGACCGGAGAAGACAATGCGGCATTGGTAAAGAACCACCTTAATGTAAGGCCGTCGGTCATTTTTGGAAATAACGACAAGTTCACGCAGAAACTCTTCAAGCTTACAGAACAGAGAATTTCAAAATTGCCTTCCGGAGGAGCAATTTCACCGGTCCATGTAGAAGATCTGGTTAAGGTAATTGAGAGAGCCAAGGACCTGAGAGGGGCTGTCGACGTTTGCTCAAGAGATAAGATCACATTCGCAGATGCCATAAACCTTGCATTCGAGAAAGCGGGAAAAGGGGCAAGAAAAGTGGTGGCAGGCAAGTTCGGCTACAAGGGAGCAGTCGAGGGATTGAAAAGCGCAAATGTTTTTACACCTGAAGAAGTCGACAAATACCTTCTGAACTTCTACAGAGAGAACACTTACCTAGACAGGTTTGTTAAAGAACCCATTTCCTTCAGGGAATATGTTAAGAACTATTCCCAGCACTAAATTTTCCTTTTTGTTACCCTTTTTAAAGCATTACGTGGCCTATTGCTTCCCTATAAGTAAAAACGCTGAGTTTACCAAGGTATTTCACAAGATATTCCGGAATTAACTCATTAAACGTCTTATCTTTCCTAGCCTGCAATAGATACGAAAGTGCCATGCCCATGTGCGCGTGGCTACTCAACAGATGTGCCGCCCTCTTGTCACCCTGGCTCATTTTCTCTTTCAGGTCAAGCCAGACTTCATCAGCATGGTTCAGCATCTTCCTCTGTGCATCTGGCAGCTTGGATTCAGGATCACTGAGAACCTGATATAACGTATCCAGCATGTCAAGCAATTCCCTTGTCGCCTGGAGCCTGACACCCTGGGCAATTGCAAGGCCCATTTCAGCCTGCGCCATTTTCATTTCCATCTGATAAGCAAAAATAGGGTGCTCTCTGGGAAGCTCCTCGCCTGTGTATTCGCAGATGGTTTTTGTAAAATCCTCTTCGTCAATATCTGGCAATTTAATTCACCAAGCTGATAGATAGCCCCGGGCAGATTCGAACTGCCGTCGACGGGTCCAGAGCCCGTAATGCTTGGCCACTACACCACGGGGCTTCCAAATGCGATTGTAATGGTATTTTTAACTCTTTGCTTTGCGCACGCCCACCATGCCAAATCCTATGAAACCATAGGCCAGGAGAAAGAACAGAGCCATTGCAAACGAATAGGCATTATTCTGGCCACCCATTAAATAAATCATCCCGCTGACTCCTGCAATTACTATTGAAACGAGAGAGAGGAGGACGGCCATGATGTACATATTGCCTATTCTGGCATGTATCGCCATGAAAAATGCGAAGAAATCCAAAACCACAATGAGAAATGCAATGATGATGTGGGTTGCCACGATTCCGTTCTCAGTGATGTATCCTGCAAAAGAATGCGTCCCGACTGGAAGTGCAATGTAAAGGTTGATATACATTCCAAGAAGGAACTGGATTCCAAGCAGCATCGTCAGAATCCCGAGAAACATTGAGAGCCTCTGGTATTTATCCATTTCAATCTCCATTGGTCAAGGTACACAAGCTTAAATACATTCATGTGGATAAAGAAAGGTGAAGAACTGGAGCGGACACATTTACTTCAACGATGATTTCCAGTGGAAGGATCTGGAAAAGGCTTTCCCAGAAATGTGGAAACTCATTGAGGGCGAAACCAAGCAGAATGCCGAGGAAGTCCAGTACGACGAAATTTCACTTGAACTTAACCTGAATGAAATCAGGAAGAATAAAAAGCCTATCGGCTACATCAAGGAAGGGGTGAAATACAGGCTTGTATTCCCATCTGAAGGGAAGGAGATGATTGTCTACCGGGGCAGCCTTTCCGAGGAAATAAGGGAGATTACTGAATCACTCTCAAAGATACTGAAGAACAAGAAGATCAAGCATCGCGTGGAGTATGACAAGATGATTCTTTACGAGATAAGAAAGCGCAGAAAGTAATCAAAACCTTTCCTACATTAACATAATCAGGCAATAATTAAATCCCTTCGTGCCATATGGGATAGATGGTCAGCAGAATAAAAGTTGTCAATGACGTAGGAGAACTAGTCTCCATTTTCCACGCAGCCGATAGCGAGGTAAAGAGAAGACTTTTACTTGATCTTTCCACCAGTTGGATTACCATGCCCGTTATCGAGCAGAAGTATGGAGTTGAAGGAAAGCGCGCTCTGCTGTACCTTGACAAGATAAAACTCATTGAAAGCCAGTGGATGACCGGTGAAAACGGGCCGGAGAAGGCATACCACACCTACTATACCAGCGTTCAAATCAACCTTCTCGGGACAATGAGCGAGCTTGCAGACATAATTTATGCGACCACACTGAGCGAAGAGAAACTCTTAGGGTATGAAGAGAAGATTATAGGGATGATTACAGACAATGAAGGTGTATTCCTTGGTGACGTGGCAGAATCCCTCGACGTTTCGCAGGCCCTGCTCAGGGGAATTGTGAAGAGGTCAAACGTACTGCAAATAAAGGGTTACAAGATTGCCCATGTCAACGATGTAATGTAACCGTGCATGCCATTGACCAGGATTACTGTTTTAAGGATAAATCACCGGCCCTTCAGGGACAAGAGGATTACGACCCATGTTGCCCTCACTGCAAGGGCTTTTGGAGCTTCAGAAATCCTTATTGATTCAGAGGATTCCGAACTTGAAGAAACGATTAACAAGGTGAGTGCCAATTTTGGCGGTGTCTTCTCGATCAAAACAGGGATCAAGTGGAAAAGCTCGCTTGAGAAATTCCAGGGAACAAAAGTTCACCTCACGATGTATGGGCTTCCTGTTTCAGGAGTAATTGATGAAATAAGGACTAAAAGCAAATCAGGAGGGTTGATGATCGTTGTCGGAGCCAGCAAGGTTCCACCCGAGGTGTATGATGGCTCATCCTACAATGTTTCAGTCACAAACCAGCCAATCAGTGAGGTTTCAGCTCTTGCAATATTTCTTGACAGGTTGTTTAACGGAACTGAATTGGCAAAAACCTTCCAGGGAAGGTTGAACATCAAGCCAGCAGCAAGAGGCAAGAATGTGAGGATCCTTCCCACAGAGAAGGAATGTCTGCGTCTGTTGGCCGATCATGGGGCTGATGAAAAGCTTATCAGGCACTCAGAAGCTGTAAGGACATTAGCGGTCAAAATTGCATCTTTATGCGGTGCAGACGAAATTCTTGTCTCCATTGGTGCGTTACTGCATGATATTGGAAAAACCAAGACTGATGGTATCAGCCATGCATTCGAAGGATCGCAGATCCTGGAAGACGAGAATCTGGATGAACGGATCATAAAGATAGTGCTGAGGCACACAGGTGCGGGAATTCCAAAGTTAGAAGCCATATCACTTGGGTTGCCTGAGGTGGATTTCCTCCCGGATACCCTGGAAGAGAAAATTGTTGCCCAGGCTGACAACCTTTTTGCCGGTAATCGCAGGATTACCTTGGCTGAGTGCGTTCAGAACTACAGAGGTAAGGGGCTTGACTTACCGGCTGACAGAATAATGAAATTGCACACCCTTCTTTCAGACCTCTGTAAAGTCGACATTGACTTGATTTGAAATTATTTTGCATAAGAGCCGCAATTTTATTGCGAAAGAATTAAACGCTTAGAAAAATTACCGTAGCTACAGTGCCGTTGTAGCTTAGCTGGTAGAGCACTCGACTGTTAATCGAGCGGTCGTCGGTCCAAATCCGACCAACGGCGTTTGGGGCTGTAGCTTAGCTAGGTAGAGCGCCTGGCTCATAACCAGGTGGTCATCGGTTCGAACCCGGTCAGCCCCATCTTATTCTCGGTTCAGAACCAGGCTGAAAAGCAATTTAACTTAGAGAAAATAATTCCTCTTAATCTAATGAACTGTGCTTCCTATGTACTAATCATTCCGAAAAGCGTATTTATAACTTAAAATATCGAAGTAAAATGGAACAGGCGAAGAAGGCAATCATTGACGTTGCGCATATCAAGAGCAGGGATGGAAACTCCCTCAGAATAACCCTGCCAAGGAAAGTTGCAGAAAGACTTGAGTTGACCAAGGATGACAATGTGGTTGTCTTTACCATGGAAGATGGGAAAATTTGCATTGAAAAACTAAAACAACTTTAGTCCTAGACACAGACTTTTCTGGATACTGCCTTACATTACCAATATAATGCTTCCATGGAAAACAAGGTCTCCTTTTGATTCCCAATAACAAATGGCACTTTTCAAGCAACTGAATTGCCTTTTCTTTCAAAGGCTTATTAAAAATAAATTAAAATGCGAAAGATAATTTAAAGCATTGGCCCTTTTTTAGCTTTCTCAACAAATAAATCCTTTAATTCACTTAAAGCGAACATAAGCTGCCGGGCATTATCTGTTCTCACTTTGAGCATTTTTCCGTCAAAGTCATCAAAATTACATTCAATGGACTCATTCAGTTCGATTAAATGCCACTGGGAACTCACATACGCCTTTCCAAGGGTCGTTTTGCTGTCCCCATTCTTCATGCTGAATGGTATGATAAAAATCCTCCTGCCACGTACAACTCCTGCCAGTTTATCCCTCAAACTGGGGCAATTATGAACCGAAGTTAAAAAAATTGACTTACTCAAAGTTTTATCTATAATTGATTTGGTGTGGATATTCATCCTCGACGGATAATGCTACCTCCGTTAAAGCCACGAAGTTTTCATTGTAATAAAATATGCATAATGTAGTGTTATGTAATCATGAAAATCCGGGCCCCATTTCACATTCTGGCCCAGACGCTCTCCAGCCTGACCTTAGCCCTTTCAATACTGTCCTTCTTCTGAAGTGTAACAACTACTGCATCACCTTCAGCTATTCCCTCAAAGTCCCTAATGTTCTTTGGTATCTGTATGACATATTTTTTTCCTACTTTTGCTGGAAATTCCATGATTGAACAGAAAAAACTGGAATATCTCATTTTTTGTCTGTCTGACAAATGAGAAAATGAGCTCAATTTACTGGCTGTAGGATGGTTACTTCCACGCAGATCCCATCATTTCCGCAATTTTCTTTGATTCCGGTGTCCCCAGGGCCTCAAGGTTCCTGATTACATTGAGGCAATTTTCCTTTGGGTGGTTCTGACTTAGTTTCCATTTTCCTTCGACATTAGTCACCTCAATTTCAAAGGCAGCGATTGCCTTGAGCATCCCGCTGTATTGCGGATCACTCCAGTCAGCCCACCAATTCCGACCCAAGTTATGCTCGTGAATTCTTGTGAGTTCATCGAGAATTTCTATCTTTTTTTCATTATCTTTTAAAAGACTCAAATGGCCTGTTGCGGCCACATTAGCATAATTCCACGTTGGAACAGCATGATCCTCTTCATACCACCCCGGTGAAATATAATGATTCGGACCCGTAAACAGAACAAGCACTTTCTTTCCTTCCTGCCCCTTCCATAAGCCGTTGGCCAGTGCTAGATGGCCACGAATTCTTCTGAATTCGTCATCTATGAGCATTGGAATAGAAGCTACCGCAGGTTCCTCGTTGCCAGGCGAAAAAAGGTGCCCAAAATTGTGCTCTCTTGCAAATTTGACAAGTCTTTCTGTATCGTTAACTGGAAAGGGTTTAGGATTGTACATAAGTGCAATACAGTAAGACTTTACATAATTATATTGCCATTGATAGCTGCAAAGATTGTTATTCCATAAATAGATTAAACTCAATGGAGAAAAAAGTGCACAAATGGAAAATCAAGTGCAAGAACTGTGGTATTGAATTCGAACACATCTTTGTCGCCACAGATCTCTTCAAGCCGCATATATTCAATAAATTGACAATGACATGCCCAAGCTGCGGTTCCATGAATTTTGATCCTGTCCACCTGGATGGAAAAGAATCACTTGAAGAATGGCAGGCTGCGCATCCTGATCTGAACATAAAGGACCTCCCTGACCATTCTTATCTGGAAACTGGTTTAGATTAGGTGAAACCTAACTTTTTTTAGGCTGACCATTTATACATGGACATGAAAGATACGCTGTGTGGCAGGAAGGTATCGAGCTTTGGGCTTGGTACATGGAAAATGGGGGGAGGCCAATCCCCGGACTTCAGCCATGATTTGGATCACATTAAGGCAATCAGATACGCCATTGACCATGGAATCAATGTCATCGATACTGCAGAAATGTATGCCGCTGGACATACTGAGGAAATTGTAGGGAAAGCTATCTCTGCATATGACCGTAAGAATATTTTTGTTATCTCAAAAGTCTGGAATGACCACCTTACCCATGATGCCCTCTTAGATTCTGCCAGAAAGAGTGCATCAAGGCTTGGAACTGATTACATTGACCTGTACCTTATACACTGGCCTAATCCAGGTGTGCCCATAAAGGAGACCATATCAGCAATGGAAGAGTTGGTTGCATCAGGACTTGCGAAGAACATTGGCGTAAGCAATTTTAGCGTGGCCCAATTGAAAGAGGCCATCGATGCGACGAAAAGCACAAAAATTTGCGCAAACCAGGTTGAATATAACTTCAGCAATCGAGCCCCAGAACATGAACTGATACCGTTTTGTGAAGAGAATGGCATTGATGTCATTGCATACACCCCAATTATGAAAGGCCGGACTTTAATTTACCAGAACCTCGTTGCATTAGCTGAGAAGTATGGAGTTACGCCTGTCCAGATGTCATTGAGGTATGTTATGGAAAAAGCTTACCCCATTCCAAAGTCATCAAATCCTCTCCATATAGATGAACTCCTCGCGGCCACAGATATTCCCCTGAAGGCGAAAGACTACAGTGCTTTGAGGGCCTGACCTGAAGACTTGAAAGTCGATATACCCGATTTTTCCCTCTTTTCCACCAGTCCCAAAGAATAAAGATGCCTCAGGTGTGATATGGCCTCGCCAATTGCAAAGTTCATTTCCATGAGGTTCATTGAATCAAGTGTCCTTCCTCTGCTCCACTTTATTCTTGAAGCAACCTCGAACGCACTGCTCCATTCACCTGTAGCAGAAACTATTTCATTGAGTCTTTCCAGGTGATGATTGAGAATTTCAAGAATCCTGCCGTTTCCGTTTGTGAAAGGATCCCTGTGGCCGGGGTAGATTTCTTCTGCATGTAGTTTGAGAGTCTCCTTCAGGCTTTCAATGTAAAGCCCGAGCATATCGGACTCCTCGTCATAAAAGCTTATGTTAGGTGTAATGCCTGGAAGCAGGTGATCTCCCGTGAACAGGTAATTCCTATCAGGTATGTGAATAGAGATAGAACCTGGTGAATGACCAGGGTTGCTTATAATTTCAATATCCCTTCCAATCTTTTCCCCACCTTTTAGTTCCCTGTCCAGTTCAATGTCATGATAAAGTGACATATTGTCCAGTACTGAGTGCCTGTCGACTATCCTCGAAAGGAGATCCAATGGAGTGCCGTTAGCAGAAAGTTCCGCTGACAGGAATTTACCAAACCCATCCCTGTCTTCCTGAATTTTCTTAATTCTCAGTGCATCATTGGTTCCTATGGCGATTGGAATGCCGTACCTGTCCCTGATGGCCTGTGCTCCGCCAATGTGGTCCACGTGCAGGTGGGTGAGAATAACCATTTCAATATGAGTGAAATCTACACCCTTGCCCAGCAAAAAATCCAGTGATCCAGGAGACATTCCTGTGTCCACAAGGATGTGCCTGTCGTTGTTGATTTCATAAATATTGGCGGTCTTGAGCGCCCTTATTGCGATTGGAACTTCATGCCTGATTACTTGGGTCAAGGTACACCTGTATTGCACATTGCCGTAAAATCTTCTCTGATTCTCAGTGTTCCTTTACTTCCCTGGCAAGGATCATGACATCATTCACAACCGCGGCCGCTGTTTCCCTTGGTCCATCGTGCGCACTAGAAACCCTCAGGACGCCATTGTTGTCAGTCTTGATTTCATAGCCCAGTGCAGATTCTTCCAGGGATAGGAGAAAATCACCCTGATCAAGTAGGCCAAAGCCGGTACTGATCTCAAGGGCCTCATTCTCTGATGTTATGGAAGTGAAAAGTCTGAGCCTGTCTCCCTTCGATGTTAGCTCCGTAAGGTCTACTTCAGGTATTCCTGAATACCTGATATCTTTCAGGCTGAACTCTCTGTCAAATAAGGCATTTGCAAGGATAACTGTCTTCCTAGCGCCATCAAGCCCTGAAGTGTCATCCGTGTAATCCGTTTCAGCAACGCCCATTTCCTGCGCTTTCCTGACCGCTTCCTCAAAGGATGTCCCGGAGTGCATCATCTTGAGCACATAATTGGCTGTAAGACTCACTATACCCCTGAATTTGACAACCCTAGACGGGCCACAGCTGTACTTGGCAAAATTGAACAAAGGCACGCCACCTGCAACTGTCGCTTCGAAAAGGACTTTGATACCCCTGTTCCTTGCATAGGGGACTATCTCTGCCCAGTGCAGGGCTAAAGGGGATTTGTTGGCTGTCACAATGTTGATTCCTCTGTCTATGGCTGCACGGAAGATCTCCAATTCCCTGTTGCCATCCTTGGAGGCGGAGGAAACGTCTATTAGGGCATCAATTCCTGAATCAAGTACCTGTTCAATTGTGACTGGCTCTCCAAGGCTCCTGATGTTTTGCGCACGCTTGGCAAGCAGTATGTTTGCGTAGGTTCGCCCCTGATCAACTTTCACAATGCCTGAGGAGTCTGCAACGAAGGCAACTTCTATGTCACTTCCGCAGGACTCCCTAATATGCCCACCGCTGTCAGAAAGGATCCTGATAAAATTCTGGCCCACGTTGCCCAGGCCAAGGATTGCAACCTTCATAGTTTCACTGGTCATCAGAACCTTCGACTCTTGAGACTTCGAGGACCCAGTCACCCTCACCAACATCAATAAGCTTTACACCAGAAGTTACCCTGGACTGGCTCTTGATGCCACTGACTTTTAGCCTGATGGTCTTCTCGTTCTTCGTCACTACCATGATGTCGTCATCTCTTCCCACTGGTATGGCTTTTACAAGCCTTCCGGTTCTTTCACTCTTCTTGAACACCAGTATCCCTGAAGATCCCCTGTGGTGAACGGAGAATTCTGCCAGCGGAGTCCTTTTTCCAATCCCAAACTCTGAAATGGTCAGGATTTCCTGGTCGTCCTCAGCTATGAATCCAGTGATCACATAGTCACCGTCTTTAAGGCGCATCGCCCTTACTCCCCTGGATGACCGGCCGGTTCCCCTGACCTCTGAGAGCTTGAAGACGGCACCCTTGCCCTGGTTTGAAATGACCACAACGTTTTTCCCGCCAGTTGTTGATTCAACTGCAACAACTTCGTCATCTTCCGCAAGTGTGATGATCTTAAGGCCAGATGCCCTCATAATGAAGAGATTTGTTGCCAGGGTTTTCTTTATGAAACCATTCCTGGTCATTATCACAAGATCGGATTTCTTGTCCTCTGGGGATTTCATTATCTGCTTGACGGTCTCCCCGTCTGCCAAAGGCAGATAGGTGGAAGCTGTCACGCCCACAGATTTCCTGTTCTTCTTTTCAATTTCGTAGGCCTTTGATTTCAGAACCCTTCCGGTGTTTGTGAAGAAGAAAATGTCATCGTGGGAACTGCAAGAGACAATGCTCTTGATGCTGTCCTCCCGTCTTGTGGATGTTATGATGCCTTTCCCACCACGGCGCTGCGCCCTGTATTCTTCCAGGGAAACTCTCTTAAGAAGATTGCCTTCACTCAGGATCAGGACGTCGTCCTCCCTTGGGATGAGATCTTCAATTGATCTGCCTTTCACCTGCTTGTAAGTGATCTTGGTCCTTCTCTTGTCACCGTATTTCTTGGAAAGGTCAAGCATTTCCTGCTTTATTATTCCCTTCCTCTTGCCCTCATTTGAAAGAAGATCTTCAAGTGATGCAATCTTTGCGCGAACCTCCGTGAGCTCTTCCAGAACTTTGGAAACTTCCAGAGTAGTAAGCTTCTGCAGCCTCAGGTCAAGTATAGCGTTAGTCTGTATTTCATCTATGCCCAGCGCTTTCATCAGTTTTGCCCTTGCATCAGGGACATCCTTGGCCTTCCTGATGATCTCTATTACATGGTCTATGTCCTCGAGGGCCCTTGCAAGCCCCAGGAGTATGTGTTCCCTTTCCCTGAGTTTCTTGAGTTCAAATTCCGACCTTTTGACTATGACTTCAAGCCTGTGGTCTATGAAAGTCTGGACCATTCCCTTCAGGTTAAGGGTCCTGGGCTGGTTGTTTACCAGTACCAAGTTTATGATACCGAAAGATGATTCAAGTTCAGTGTGCTCATAAAGCTGGTTAAGTATGAGGCCCTTCATGTCCTCATCCCTGACCTTTATTACTATGCGCATGCCTGTCCTGTCGCTTTCATCCCTGATGTCGGTTATACCCTTGAGAACTTCATTCTTAACGTGCTCTGCAACATTCTGGATGAAAACAGCTTTATTGACATTGTATGGCAGGCTCTTGATTATGATGTGCTTGGGGTCTTTCATATCCACTTCTCCCTGGGATACGACCTTGCCCCTCCCCTTGGTGTAAGCGTCTACCAGCTCAGGGGTGTAGAATGATATCCCTCCCCCGGGAAAATCCGGCCCCTTTACGAACTTAAGGAGGTCCTGGACCTCGTATTCAGGGTTGTCAAGGGCATAGGTAATTGCATTGCATATTTCGTTAAGGTTGTGCGGAGGCATGTTGGTCGCCATTCCAACTGCGATGCCTGAACTACCGTTAATAAGAAGGTTTGGTACTTTTGTGGGGAAGTATTCCGGTTCTTCTAGGGATCCATCAAAGTTTAGCATGAATGGTACAGTATTCTTGTCAATGTCCTCCAGCATTTCCTCTGAAAGCCTTGCCATTCTTGCCTCAGTATACCTCATGGCTCCCGGCGAATCACCATCAATTGAACCGAAGTTTCCCTGCCCATCTATCAAGGGATACCTGAATGAAAAGTCCTGGGCCATCCTTGCAAGAGCATCATAAATTGCAGTGTCTCCATGTGGATGATATTTACCCATTGCTTCTCCAACTATTCTGGCCGACTTCTTGTACGGCTTGTCATGAGTGAAACCAAGCTCACTCATGGCAAATAGAATTTTCCTTTGAACGGGTTTCAGGCCATCCCGCACTTCAGGGAGAGCCCGTGATACAATAACGCTCATGGCGTATTCTAAATAAGATTGTTTGATCTCGTTTTCAATAGGTCGTTTTTCCATTTTTTAACCTCACAGGTCTATATTGGTGACATACCTAGCATTCTCTTCAATGAATTTCCTTCTCGGCTCTACCTTGTCACCCATAAGTATGGAGAAGAGCCTGTCTGCATAAGCACCATCCTCGATTGAAACTTCCACCAGCTTTCTAGTTTCAGGGTTCATAGTGGTGTCCCACAACTGCTCGGGGTTCATTTCTCCTAGACCCTTGAACCTCTGGGTAATTGCATTCGCCCCCATTTTTGAGGCAACTTTATCCTTGTCTTTCTCAGAGTAGACATACTCCACTTTTTCCCCTTTCTGGATCCTGTAAAGCGGCGGTTGTGCGAAGAATATCTTCCCGTTTGTAATTAGTTCCCTGGAGAATCTGTAAAAGAATGTTAGCAGAAGTGTTCGGATATGTGCGCCATCCACATCAGCATCTGTCATGATTATTATTTTCCCGTATCTCAGCTTTGAAAGGTCAAGGTCTTCCTTAATGCTCGTGCCCATTGCTGTGATTAGATCCCGTATTATTGCATTCTCAAGTGTCTTGACATCAGTGGCTTTTTCCACATTGAGTATCTTTCCCCTCAGGGGCAGGATAGCCTGGAATTCCCTGTTCCTGGCCTGCTTTGCAGTGCCTCCTGCAGAGTTGCCCTCCACAATGTAAAGCTCCGTTCTGGTGCTGTCGTTGGAAGAGCAGTCCGCAAGCTTTCCAGGAAGGCCTCCGCCTTCAAGGGCTGACTTTCTCCTCACAAGGTCCCGGGCCTTTCTCGAGGCTTCTCTCGCAGCGGCAGCTGCAAGTGCCCTCTTGACAATCAAATCGGCAATGTTTGGATAGGACTCGAAGTACTCCCTAAGATATGATTCTGTAACGGATTGAACCATTCCCCTGGCTTCACTGTTTCCTAGCTTTGACTTTGTCTGTCCCTCAAATTGCGGCTCAGCAATCTTGATGTGAAGAACAGCAACAATGCCTTCCCTTACATCGTCACCTGTGATGGCCTCAACACCCTTAATCATGTTCTTGTTCTTGGCATAGTCCTGAATAGCCCTTGAGAGACCTGCCCTGAATCCAGCAACATGTGTTCCACCTTCTATTGTGTTGATGTTATTGACAAAACTTTCAATGCTCTCAGAAACTCCGGTATTATACTGGAAAGCAAACTCCACGATGCCGTTTTCAAGCTCCACCTTGTTGGAAATCGGATCCTTGTGCACGGAATTATATCCTTCACCTAGGTACTCCACAAATGCGGAAAGGCCACCCTCGAAATGCAAGGTCTCCTTCTGCTCTGTCCTCTGGTCCTCTATAGTTATGATGATTCCGGGATTCAGGAATGCAAGGTCTCTAATCCTCTCAAGGATGGTGGAAAATGAGAATTCCACAGTTTCGAAAATTTCAGGATCCGGGTAAAACCATATAATTGTCCCATGGGATTTTTCAAGCTGGATTGAGACATTTTTCATGTCTTCAGGCGGGTTCTTTGCGAACTCAGAAGTCTTCATGGATTCAAGCTTGGTTACAGGCACACCCTGCCTGAATGTCTCGAAGTACACTTCGTTTCCTTTCTTGACTATTGCAGTGAGTCTGGAGGAAAGGGCATTTACAACATGTACACCCACTCCGTGAAGACCTCCGGTGATCTTGTAGACTTTTTTGTCAAATTTAGCACCGCTGTGCAGTTCTGTAAGGACTATCTCAAGGCCAGGCCTGTTATACTTGGGGTGCAGGTCAACAGGGATCCCTCTTCCGTCATCCTCAATGCTGATTGACGTGTCTTTGTATATGGTTATATAAATGCCCTTGGCAACGCCAGCGTTAGCTTCGTCGACGCTGTTGTCGACTACTTCATAGACGAGGTGGTGAAGGCCACGCTCATCAGTTGAGCCAATATACATTCCGGGAACTTTTCTTACAGCTTTCAGTCCTTCTAGAATCTGTATCTGAGATGAATCATAATTTTCCATTGAATTTACCACTTCCAAAATTAAATCTATATTTTCTCTCCTTCACTATCCCATGTTGTATAAAAATTTATTTGAGTTTGGGAATGAGAGCTTATTCTTTCGGCTTCCTAACATATATCTCTACGTCTGGCCCGGACTCCTTAACTTCAACCAACGATAATTTCGTGGTTCTAGCCAGGCCCTCATAGGTGCCCTTGGAGTAGGGGAACTTTTCTTTGAGAACCAGGATTTCTGCGTCCTGTCCTGGGTCCAGCTGGATGTTAAGCCCCTTCATGACACTCTTGAGGTAATTGAACGGGTCCCCGCCGCATGAAATGTTCCTGTGATCCTCTTTAATCATTGCTTAACTTTATTGCAGAATGGCTTAAAGCCATGATCGTTCACCATTTAGAACTTGATCAGGAGGTACTTTGCAAGGAGTTCCTCTATCTCACTTTCAATGTCACTGGAGAGGCTCTGGCCACTCAATCTTATTGCACCCCTGTTGCCGCTGATTGCCACTGAATTAGAATGCACCGCCATAAATGTCTCATAGCTTTCATAATTGATTCTTGCTTCTTCGGAAGAAAGCCTTGATAATTCCCATTTAAGAGACGCATGGATAGAGGCAACCTTAAGCAGGCCATCTATTGCAACTTCATAAAGAGAGAAATTATCCCTTATTTCCTTTATTTCTTCAGGAGACAGGTTGAGGTGTCTGCACAGCTCAGCCACTATCTCGCTAATCTCCAGTTTCATTTTCCCTCAGAAGAGTAAGTATTTCTTGTGAACGCAACAGATCGCTTTTCATTTCCTTGAGGCGCATTTCCATGTCTAGAACTTTCAGGCGCTTCTCCTCCACCTGCTCCTGTATGTTTTCGCCTCTTATCTGGAAGAGTCTCTTCTCCTTTTCAAGCTTTCTCAGAAGCTCATTTGCCAGGATTCCACCCCCCTAACCATATGCATCTGAATGTCTACCTGCGAAACTCAACATCTTTTTAAATGCATGTGAGATACATTACCATGCCAAGATACTATTTCAAGTGTTCTGATGCTGGTTATAATTGCAGCTACGAGGTGGATGGTGCAACAGCTGAAGAACTGGAACCGAAGATTAAGATTCATGCCAGATATGCACACAACCTTTTTGAGGTCCCTGTAGAAAAGATGAATGCGTTCAAGGCTGCCATTAAAGAAAAGGAAACAAGTTAAGAAACCGAATGTTTACTAGAATACCAACCGTGCTTAGGAGCCAGGAACTCATAGACAAATCCTTCCTCAAGGCTTCAAAGATCACTGAACCGTACCATCCCAAAATTGAAGACAAGATCAGGAAGGAGATCATGGACAGGATTTCCACCATAGAGTCCATTACATGTTCACATCTGTTAAAGCTTGTCAAACGTTTTCCCACTATTGAAAAGCTCCATCCTTTTTACGAGGACATGATTGACCTTATGTTTGATGTTGACCAGTACAAGGTCAGCCTCAGTAAAGCCCAGTGGGCATCTGAGAGAATCGAGGTACTGAGTACAGAGCTAATAGGGCAGCTAAAGAAGGCAAAGACCATAGAAAAGCTCAACCAGATAATGAAAGCGTATTACGGGAGATACTCGTCCATAATAAAAAGCATCGACAAGGACCTTCAGTTCCTTTCCAAATGCAGGGACTGGATGCGCATTATCCCGGACATTAATGCGGATATGCCGACCTTCATCATTGCCGGAATGCCCAACGTTGGCAAAAGTTCACTGCTTTCAAAATTAACAGGGAATGAGCCAAAGGTTGCAATTTACCCATTCACGACACAAACTATCTCTATTGGCTATATGCAGCTGAATAACCAGAAAATCCAGATAATTGATACCCCTGGGATACTGGACAGGCCCATGGAGGAGAGAAATGAAATGGAGCTGAAATCAATACTCTCCCTGAGGGACATCAGGGGTGTAATCATTTTCCTCATTGATCCCACTGGGCACTCATCTTATACAATGGAACAGCAGGAGAATCTCTTCAATGAGGTAAAACAGAGATTCGTATCCCCCATAATAAGGGTACAGACCAAAGCAGATTTGTCTGCAGAGAGGATTGAAAAGATAGCAATCTCTACTGAAACCCTCCAGGGTTTTGACGAACTGAAGGAAGTAATGTCTTCGATGATTGGTATGAGGTGAAGGGATTGCCAATGGAAGAATACATCCGCAAAATAGCAATTAAGAATGCTTTTGAGCATAAGGGCAAAGCAGAGCCAGGAGCCATAATGAGCAAGGTCCTTGGCCAATTCCCTGAATACAGGGCGAAGGCAAAGGAAATTTTTCCCATTGTCAACAAGATTGTAAATGAAGTCAATTCTATGGACGCTCAGGCAATTTCCAGTCTAGTGGAGAAAAATTATCCTGAGTTCCTGAACAGGGAAAAGAAGGTCCAGGAACACAGGCTGCCCGACCTCAGAAATGTGAAAGGTAAGGTCGTTATGAGGATGGCCCCTTCGCCTTCCGGCCCCCTTCATATTGGACATTCCAGGCTTGGTATCCTCAATGACGAGTACGTACGGCGATATGGCGGGGAGCTAATTCTGAGAATAGAAGACACCAATCCTTCAAACATTGACCCGAACGCTTATGAGCAAATTCCCAAGGACCTTGAATGGCTTGGGGTGAATTCGACCCAGGTAGTCATCCAGTCTGACAGGATGGAACTCTACTACCGGGAAGCAAGACGGTTGCTGGAACAGGGGAATGCGTACCTGTGCACCTGCAATACAGAGGAGTACAAGGAAAAACTTGCAAAATCTGTCGCCTGCCCGCACAGGTCAGTCTCTCCACATGAAAACCTGGAACTTTTCGAAAGAGTGCTAATGGGCGAGTTTGCACCCGGGGAAATAGTTTTGATCATAAAGACCCAGCTTGACCATCCAAATCCATCTGTAAGGGACTGGATTGCCTTCAGGATTTCTGAGGCAAACCATCCAAGGCATGGCCACAAGTACAGGTTCTACCCCATGATGAATTTCAGCGTAGCGGTAGATGACCATTTGCTTGGCCTTACCCATGTCATAAGGGGGAAGGACCATATCAACAACACGGAGAGGCAGAAATTCATATTCAACTATAACAACTGGACTCTTCCAGAATACTACCACTACGGGCTGGTCGACTTCCCTCAGGTGGTGCTTAAGACCTCCATTATAAAGAAAGGAATAGCAGATGGCACTTACACAGGGTGGGATGACGTAAGGCTTGGTTCCCTTCTTGCATTCAGGAAGAGAGGTTTTTCACCGGAAACCTTCAGGAGGTACTGGATAGAATCAGGGATGAGGGAAATTGACTCAGAATTTTCTATTGAAATTTTCAATGCGATGAACAAGGAGTTCATCGACCAAAGGACAAGGAGGCTTTTCTTCGTTCCAGATCCAGTCACCCTTGAAATAAGTGGTGCACCCCATCTCAAACCTGTTATACAGAACCATCCTTCAAACAGAGAACTGGGAAACAGATCATATAACCTGGGAAAGTCCCCCTCAGTTTCGATCCCTGGATCAGACTGGGCTTCAATAACTGATGGTGAGGAATTCCGGTTAAAGGATCTCTGCAATGTGAGAAAAACTGGAGAAGCCATTGCGTTTGTCAGCACCGAACCAACAGGCAAGAGAGTCAAGATACTGCAGTGGTGCCCAATTGAAAGCCACAAGTTTACAGTAATGAAACCTGACGGGGATATTGATGTTGGCCTTATGGAACCCCAAGGGGAGAAATTCCGGGGAGTTGCACAGCTGGAAAGATACGCCTATGTAAATGTACTTTCGGATGAAGAAGGATATTTCACCCACAAGTGAAGTTAAACCTGAGGAACCTTCAGGAAAGTTGGAAATTTTCTTAGAAGAATGATTTCGCCTATGGACTTTATCCACCTGAATGGAACGCATATGGCCGAGCCATTTTCCACTACCTGAGGGTTGGGTTGTGCAATATAGATACCGTAAATATCCTGTTGCTCCATATCAAAAATAACATCATTCACCTGTCCCAGCAGAACGCCTTTGTCTGTGTAGACTGAAATACCATAAAGTTCAGTCACTTCCGTGAGCATGCTTCAATACAATCCTGATTTGAATATAAAGCCTTGCAGTTCAGCCCCTGCAGATTTCAATAAAGTTTTCAAAGACTTTCTTGCCATATTGTGTATTTTCGACTTCGGGATGGAACTGGACACCGAAAATTGGGAGTTCTTTGTGCCGATATGCCTGGATAGGGCAGGTCTTTGAAGAAGCCATTACTTCGAAGCTGCCGGGAAGAGATTTTACTTCATCATTATGGTTCTCCCACGCGATTATTCTTTCTGGCAACCCCCTGAGTATTAGGTCAGGTTTTGTAATTGCAATTTCTGTCTTGCCAAATTCTGGATGTTTGCCAGGTGCTACTTCTCCGCCAAAATGAAGAGCTATAAAGTGAAAGCCGGCGCAAATTCCAAGAATTGGATACTTGTGATCCTCAATAAAAGAACTGATATTTCCAAGCTTGTCTATTTCAGAAGCAATGCTTGGTGCTCCACCGGATAATACCAAACCATCTAGGCCATCAAGATCCTTCGAAGGGGAGGTGTTTGGGACAATCTTGACTTCTACTTCTAGGTCCCTTAATACACGGTACTCCCTGTGTGTCCACTGACCGCCATTGTCGACCACGTAGATTTTCATGGGGGATTATTCCATTCCAGGAATGCCCAGTGATTTGCTTATTTCTTTGTATCTGTTCCTGATTGTCACTTCAGTAACCCCTGAAACCCTGGCAATTTCTTTCTGCGTTCTAGGTTTCCCAACCATTACTGAAGCTATATAAATAGATGCAGCAGCAACACCGGTAGGACCTTTTCCGGAAGAAATGCCAAGTTCGATTGATCTCCTGACAATGTCTTCACTTACAATAATTGCCTGCTTGTCAAGGTCCAGTTTGCTGCAAAACTGCGCAACGTATGAATATGGTGTCGTCGGCTTTAGATTGAGGCTGAGTTCTTTTGCAAGATGCCTGTATGCCTTTCCTATCTTTTTCTTGTTGACTTCAGAAGCTTTTGATATTTCATCAAGGGTTCTTGGGAGATTTACCATTCTGCATGCAGCGTAAATGGATGCACAAACTATGCTTTCAATGCTTCTGCCTCTTATCAGGTTCTTCTCTACAGCCCTTCTGTAGATAAGCGCGGCAGTTTCTTTGATGTCTTTAGGTATTCCCAGTTTTGCCCCGTTGTCATTAAGCATCTGCAGCGCCAGAGATAAATTCCTTTCAGCAGCATTGCTTACCCGGATTCTCTGGTGCCATTTTCTTACACGATAAATCTGAGCTCTATTCTTATGTGGGATTCTTTTTCCATAATAGTCCTTATTTGACCATGAAATTTCAGTGGCGAGACCTTTATCATGACTTAAAAAGGTCATGGGAGAACCGGTCCTTGCCCTCCTGTCATCCTGTTCAGAGTCAAAAGCCCTCCATTCAGGACCCTGGTCTATAAAGGAATCTTCCAGAACCATGCCACAATCATTACAAATCAATTCTCCCCTCTCATAATCCCTAACAAGATGCTCAGAACCGCATTCCTGGCATCTCTTTGTAATATCCTGATCAATATTGGCAACCATTTAAACACCAATGAACAATTAGTATTTAATGTCATAGGAAAAGCTATTAAAGCTTTTCCACTATTGATATATTAAAATTTCACTGCACAACTATGTTTTGGCTTAAAAATTGAAGACCTTAATAATTTCCAAGAAGAAATATTTGTAAACCCATCCCTGACGCGTTTCATGGTTAATCAAAACGCGATACCAATGCTTTAATATCTAGAGAAAATCTATTAATAATTTTGCGTAGAGTTTAAATACTTAATTATGATATATGAAATGTTGACAGAAGAAAACTTAGAAATTGT
>JAKAUW010000036.1 GCA_021817455.1 Thermoplasmata archaeon
GGTGTTGATTTCGTTTTCATACCAAGCTGGGATGTTGGAGAAGCCTGTCCGGTTGTAAGGCCGAATATCTGGTTGTCAGATACGATGTATGTTATGTCGACGTTCCTCTTTGCAGTGTGGTAGAAGTGCTGTGTTCCCTCAAAGAACCCGTCACCGTCTCCTCCGTATGCCAGCACCGTAAGTTTCTCGTTTGCCCACTTGATTGCAGATGCAACCGGCAATGATCTCCCGTGTATTCCATGAAACCCGTAAAGGTTGATGAATTCCGGAAGGTTGCTTGAGCAGCCGATACCTGATGAAACCACCGCATCCTTTGGCTCAATCCCCAGATCTGCGAGGGCAGCACTGATTGCTGAAAGCTGTGCAAAATTTCCGCAACCTGGACACCAGTCCGGTTTTACCTTTCCTTTATAATCAGCTATTGTAACCATTTCTTTCACCTCTTCAATATTGCTTCTACTTCCTCTGCAAGTGCGCCTGGGTAGAAGCTTTCACCATCAAATTTCGTTATCAGGTCAGTCTTCACGAGGAATTCCGACCTCAGGAGCTTGTTCATCTGCCCTGAGTAATTGTTCTCCACAACAATTACTTTTTTCTTTCCCGAAAGCAGTTTTCCGATATCCGGGTTAAGCGGATATGGCCTGTTGATCTCAACGAGCCCCACTTTGTACCCTTTCTCCCTGAGAGCGTCCACTACTTCCTCTGCTACTCCCTGGGTTCCTCCCCACTGGACAAGTGCAAACTCCGCGTCGTTGTACTTGTATGTTGGTGTGGGCGGCATGTCCTTGATGTACTGGTTGAGTTTCTTCATCCTCTTCTTCATGGACTCCACTCTCATTCTAGGATCAGTGATTGCATCACTCACCACATCTCCGTATTCATTGTGTTCGTCTGAATCTTCATTGTGCATGTTTCCTGCAGTTCCCGGGAATGACCTTACAGATACGCCATCATCTGTGTACTGGTATCTCTTGTATCCTTCTACTGCCTTGTCCGTGATCTTGCCCCTCTCTATCTTGAAGTTGAGGTCGAACAGTTCAACTGTCTCGTAATGCTCTGCAACATAGAGATCCGACATAACGATAACTGGTGTCTGATATTTCTCCGCTAGGTTGAAGGCTTCCCTGGTAAGATAGAATGCATCCTCAACATTTCTAGGTGCTAGGATTATCCTGGCGAAGTCACCCTGCGAAGCGCCTAGAACAAGGTTCAGGTCCCCCTGCTCCGTCTTTGTGGGAAGGCCGGTTGAAGGGCCAGCCCTCTGCGATTCATAAATGACAAGGGGGATTTCCATCATTCCTGCCATACCCAGAGCCTCAACCATGAGTGAGAAACCTCCTCCGGATGAACCAGTCATGGCCCTTACGCCAGCATAATTGGCTCCAATGGCCATATTGATGGCTGAAATTTCGTCTTCTGGTATCTTGACGAAGATGTCAAAGTCCTTCTGGTGGTTTGCAAGATAGTGAAGTGCTGAAGAAGCAGGTGTCATTGGGTATCCGACATACATCTTGAGCCCTGCGTTAACTGCGCCCAGTCCAAGGCTCTCGCCTCCGCTCATCAGATAATATTTATTGTCTGATGTCTTGAGTGATATAGGTAGCTTCTTGTGGTTTGCAAGGTAATTTTCATAGCCTTCCTTGGCCGCCTTCACGTTTTCTTCGGCGACTGTGCCCTTGTTTCCGAACTGGTCCCTAATGACGCCGGCAAGAATTTCGAAATTTACCCCGATAGAAGCCATTGCCGCACCGATGGCAACAGTGTTCTTCATAAGTGCATTCTTGCTGTATTTTGAGGCAATATCTCCAAGGGGCATCTGTACATAGCCGCAGTTCTCCTTCTTGAAGTCCTTTATAGACTGGTCAAAAATAGCAACCCCATCCTTTCCAAGTGGTGAAGCGCCGCCCTCATTTATCATTGGATTGGTGTGCCTTTCCAGTGCATCCTTGTTCAGGGCAATGAGGATGTCCAGGCCATCGCCCTGTGATCTTACCTTAGAATCGCTGGTCCTTACCTGGTACCAGCTTTGGCCGCCTCTGATGATACTCTGATAATAGTTGTATGTGTTAACATGCAGTCCACTTCTTGAAAATGTTTTAGCAATAATTAGTCCCGCAGACTGCACACCGTCTCCGGCTGCGCCGCCGACCCTTATGACTACCTCTTCGGTCTTCATTGCAAATCTTTGGTATATTTATGATACTTATTAATTCTTATGGGCTTTTTGCCAGCTACTAAACCTTGATTTTTTCCCCTTTAGGAAACAATTAATATTTTTCGGCGATTTACCGATCATGTCCCGAACTGAGAGTGACGTCATTGGAGACGTTCTGATTGAGGATACCAGTTATTACGGCATAAACACGCACAGGGCAAAGGAGAATTTCCAGATAACTGGCCAGACAGCAGATTCTGACCACATTAATTCCATTGTGACAATAAAGAGATCTGCTGCTGTTGCAAACAAGATGGGCGGAAAACTGCCACAGGACAAGGCAGATGCCATTTTGAAGGCTTGCGACAGGATATTGAAGGGAGAACTTCACAGCCAGTTTGTTGTGGATGTTTTCCAGGCTGGAGCAGGAACCTCGTACAATATGAATGCAAATGAGGTAATTGCAAACTTGGCACTGGAAGTGGCGGGCAAGAAGAAAGGAGAGTACTCCTACATCCACCCCAACGACCATGTGAACATGAGCCAGTCCACAAATGACGTTTACCCCACGCTCATCAGGCTTGCCGCGTACAGGAAAGCACTGAAGCTCCAGGAGAAGGTTTCGCTTCTCATCAAATCACTGAAAACCAAGGCCAAGGAATTCAATGACGTAGTAAAGCCGGGAAGGACACATCTTCAGGATGCTGCCCCGGTAACATTCGGCATAGAGCTTTCAGCATGGGCTTACACACTTGAGAAAGACCTTAAGGAACTTGAAGCCGCAACAGAGGGCCTCCTTGAACTGAACATTGGGGGAACTGCAGTTGGTACAGGCATAAACACAGTCCCCAACTACCAGGAAAATGTAGTCAATGAAATCAAGAAATTCACCGGCATCAACTACAGGAAGAGCCTAAACCTGCCTGGAATAATGGAATTCATGACCGATTTCTCCAGGGCAATGAATGCTGCAGCAAACATTGCAATTGATGTAACAAAGATATCAAATGATATCAGGCTGCTTTACTCAGGCCCCGGAGCGGGAATACATGAAATAAAGATACCTGCAGTTCAGCAGGGGTCTTCCATCATGCCGGGAAAGATCAACCCCTCCATTGCCGAGGCAATGAACATGATCTGCCATTCTGTGCTTGGGGCCCAGCAGGCATTGAACATTTCTGCACAGGCAGGACAGCTTGAGCTGAACGTCATGATGCCACATATTGACTATGAACTCACAAGATCCCAGGATATCCTTGCAAATGGCCTTGAGATGTTCAGGACAAAGCTTATTGATGGCCTGGATGTGGACAGGGACACCTGCAAGGAGCACCGGAGTAAGAGCTTTGGATCGGCTGCGCTCCTTAACCCAATATTGGGTTACGACAACGTTGCAAAAATTGTCCAGGAAGCTTTAAAGACAGGGAAATCGATCAAGTCACTTGCCCTGGCTACAGGGAAAATTTCTGAGGCGGAATTTGACAAAGTAATGTCAAGCGGTGTGCCCGGACTTTAGCCCGGGATCACTTTCCATTTTTAAAGAACCGTATTTACTGGAAATCATCTTTTAATTTGCATTCAAATTTTTCTTTGGGGACTTTTGCTTTGGAAAACCAGAAATAGTCATTATCAATTTTCCAGAAAATAAGGAGCCTATATTGAAGATATATTTTGAATCCTATGGATGCACGCTCTCCAAATCTGAGGCGGGTCTCTACGTAAACAAGTTACTCAGCGAGGGCGGAGAACTTGTGAAGAATCCTGAGGATGCAGATCTAAGTGTATTAGGGACATGCGTAGTTATCAAGCATACACAGGATAGAATGCTGTCCAGGATAGAGGACCTCTCAAGACGGTCCAAGGTCAAGGTTCTAGGTTGCCTTCCATCCGTAAGCGGGGGCGCACTTGAGAGCGAGAGGATTGAGGTCCTCCAGCCAAAGGATTTCCGTTCATTCTACAGTGGTGCCCTTGATGATGTTGAGATACGGGAACCATCCATCTTTGACGGGATCCCCATAAACCAGGGATGCACAGGGAGCTGCAACTACTGCATATCCAGGGTTGCCAGGGGAAGACTCGTTTCAAGGCTTCCGGAGAAGATTGTGAACCAGATTAAGATGCAACTGGAGCGTGGAATCAAGGAGGTGAGGATTTCCTCACTTGATACCGCAGCATATGGCCGGGACCTTGACCATACTCTTCCAGGCCTTGTTGGTGACATTCTGGCCATCAATGGCGATTTCATGCTAAGGATAGGAATGATGGAACCTAAAAACACAAGCGAGATCATAGATGGCCTCCTTGACAGGATGGATGACCCCCGTGTATTCAAGTTCCTCCACATACCTGTACAGAGCGGCGACAACAGGATCCTGGATCTCATGAACAGGGAATACCATGCAGAGGCTTTCAGGGAAATCGCAGGGAAATTCAGGTCAAGGTTCCCTGACGGGACCATTTCCACTGACATAATTTCCGGATACCACAACGAAGACGAGGAGAGTTTCAGGTTAACAAAAGAACTGCTCCTGGAAACAGAACCAGAAATTGTGAACATAACAAGGTTTTCCCCGAGGCCATATACGCCAGACTATGAGAGCAAGGTTCCCGCTTCAAACCTGGTCAAGAAGTGGACAAGGGATTACTCAGACCTTCACAAGGAAATCCTGTCGCATAAACTGGAATCCCTGCTGGGGAGGATAGAGGAGATCATGGTTACTGAGAAAGGAAAGCCTGGAACATCAGTGGGTCGTGATGCATCCTACCGCCCTGTTGTGCTTGAGGGTGAATTTGCCTTATACAGAAGATTGGATGTTGAGATTGTGGAACATGGGGATACTTACCTCATTGGCAAGCCCCTATGATGGGATTTCGTCCACAGCAACAATTTCATCCATAACATAGTGGCTGTTTTCCTTTATCCCGAAGATCTGCTGGAATTCCGGTGGAGTCAGAATTGGCATGGGGAACTTGTCGCTCTCGTCCAGGGAAACTCTGGGGCAGCCCGTGAAAACTACTGCATCACACCTCATGTTCTCATAGTCGCTTGGCCTGACATCGTTTGCAGTTAGAAGGACGGGTTCAAGCCCTTGCGCTTTCGCCTGCTCCACGATCTTGTTAGCAAGCCTGATCCTGTACTGGCCAATCTTGGTGTCAGCTACAACGCAGATCTTTCTCGCATCTCTAGCCTTAGAAAGTTTAGCATATCTCCTTCTCAGGAATTTGTCTGTCTCAGGCCGGATTTCGTGAAGCCTTCTCTCATGCATGTCAAGAATGTAAACATCCTTGCTGGATGCCAACTGTGCTCCAATTGCGTGAAACTTTCCTGTGCTCACAACCACATAACTGTCCACTTCTGATGATATTGAATGGGCTGCTGAGAAATTACACCCCAGAACCTGACCGGGGTACTTCATTCTGTCATCCTGCCTTCCCACAATGACTTCGAAGCCCATTGACTGCATGAAAGCCCCGACTTTCTGCATCTGGTCAATGTACTGGATGGAACACAGCAACCCTATTTTCCTGAAACCCCGATCCCTAAGTGGCTCAAAAACCGACTCTTCTATTGTTATGTCCTTTTCAATCCTGTATTCCATGAAAATCATGGGCTTTGGATACCTGATGTTTGGGATCTCTGAGTGCCCAAGCTGCACTATGCAGTCCACATCCCTGTAGACGTCAGGCGTGCTGATATCGCAAGCCCCATAGAAAGGGTCTGAACTCACCACAACAGTGTACTTTTCAGATAGCCTGTTGAAATATTCGAACACATGCGGCTTCAAACCGTCAGGTAACTGCAGAAGGACTTTTTTCGCATCGAGTTCCTGGAGCCTGTCCATGACGTCATCGAAGTTTTTGATCACTGACTACCCATATTAAACAGATATTAAGAGGTGATCAGGGGAAGACAGTCACATGGATTAACGTTAGAGAACCATGGCTCCATTTCTCATTACTATCTCGCCGCTGTTTATCACGGTATCCACCAGCCTTGAACCATACTGGTAAGGTATTTTCCTGTAGTCATCCACAGAGAGGATGATGATGTCCGCGCGTTTTCCGGGTTCTATGGAACCTGTAGACTCCAGAATGCCGAGAGAATAAGCTGCATTTACAGTGGCTGCATTCAATGCCTCCTCAATTGTTATGCGGCAGTACCTCACAGCGAGATATATTGCAAAAAGCATGTTTGAATTGTATGACACCGGAGAGCAGTCTGATGCTATTGCAACCGGTACGCCTGCCCTTATGAATTTCTGTATGTTGGGATAAAGCCCGTCCGTGATGTTAAACGCAGTAATGGGTAGAAAAGTGGCAACCGTCTTTCCTGCAGACAGTCTCTTAAGACCCTGGTCTCCCGTGTAAAGAAGGTGGTCTGCGCTCCTGATGTCAAATTTCTCGCAGAGGTCAAGGCAACCAATATCAGCAAGTTCGTCCGCGTGCATGCGCAGCTTGAAACCCAATTCCTTTGCAGACCTGAAGAATTCTTCAGTGGACTCGGGAGAAAATGCCCCCTTGTCACAGAAAGAGTCAACAAATGCGGCCTTCCAAACAAATTTTGGAAGCATCTTTTCCACGACCTCATGCACATAGGAACGATCTGTGGAACCTTTTGGAATGGCATGCAGTGGGAGGAATGTGGGAACCACATTCATGATTCCCAGCCCTGAAAGCCTTTCAATAACCTCCAGCATCTTCATTTCAGATTCCAGGGTCAGGCCGTATCCTGTCTTTATTTCCATAGTGGTTGTGCCTGTGGAAATGGAATCGTAAACTCTTTTCAGAGTTTCAGAGAAAATCTCCCCCTTGTCTTTGGCCCTTGTGTCTTCAACAGTTCTGTAGATGCCGTTGCCTGAACTTAGGATTTCCAGGTACGTCTTGCCCTTTACCTTCATG
>JAKAUW010000082.1 GCA_021817455.1 Thermoplasmata archaeon
TTCAATCTTTGATGGGCAGATCTATAGAGACTTTTTCAATGCGGGTTACAGTCTCCACTTTTGCACTGGGAGATATGTTTGCAGATTTGACATATCTAACCTCCTTTATTTCAGCATTCCTTTCCACGGTAATTTCATTGCATTCAATGATGCCGCAGTCTCCATCTTTCTCTACGTTCACCTTGTCAGCAAATACATCGTCGACCTCTGATCCCTTCTCAAGTTTCAGTGTTCCGCATACAATGGTGCCCTTGATTCTTGAATCCTTTTCCACGTTGATTTCATAGGCCCTGACTTCTTTTGCACTCATCTTTCCTGCCAGATCTACCCTGTTAGATTCTATTTTATCAGCTTCAAACTTGCCTGAGACATCCAGTGTTCTTGATTTAAGCGTTGATTGAACCTCACAGGAACCGCTTATCACAAGTTCATTGCATTCACAGGTTTCCCCTATTTTGAGGCTTCCGCTAACATCTATTGTGTCGACTTTCACCTGCCCGGTAATCCTCCCTGAACCGCTTATTTCCAAGCTTCTTCCTTCTGCGTTGCCATCGATGTTCAGCGAGCCGGCAAGATCTATTCTTCTGAATTTTACGGGTCCAGTCAGTTTTATCGATCCTCCAATGGAGAGTTCTTCTATTTCCTGCATGATTATATATTCCAACGATATAATTAAGTACGACTCACAACTTGTTAGTTGAATGAACAGATGCAGGCATGATATTATCAATGAAATGCTAGGCGCTCTCTCGGCCGATTCAAGGCGGATTACTGAACTCTGCATGGCAGGCAACGTCCCAGTGGATAGAGGGAAAGACATTGTTGAGGCACTGGAGAAATATGGCCTGATAATTCACGCCGAAGATTCAGGCGAAATTGACTACAGGATAACTGACAGGGGTTACGAATGGTTGGGGCTCTTCAGGATGATGAGAAAGGCTCTTCCATGACCCAGTTGCACAATAGTGGCCCACGATCACGGCATCGAAATGTTTTCAGCAGCAACGTTTGCATTTCTATGCCATTTCTTAAAGCCATTTAAGGCAAAGTTATATTAAACGAAGGGAATAACGCCTGATATCTTGAACGGCAGTGTCTATGAAAGGGAGCTGGCAGGTATTTTTGCCGGGACAGAAAATGTGTTGAACAAGTATGCCAAGCGCCTGCCGGTATCTGACAGGGGAATTGCCATGGGCATGTTCTCCAAGCCTTTCTTTGTGACAAGATCTGCTGGTTCACTTGGTGCTGACCTCATAGCAATGAGGCATGATTATTCGCTTGTGATCGAAGTCAAGTCCTCTATAAATGAATCCCTTCTGTTCACAGAGGCATCGGGGAGGATGCAGGACCAGGCCAACCGGCTGAGGGACCTTTGCCAGAGGGCAGGGCTCTTTGTTGTTTATGCTTACAGGATGAAGAGTGTTCCGGGCGATCCGTGGAGAATGTTCACCATACCTGCAGAGCCTACGGGGAGAATCAGGCACCTTTATGACGTTCTCCCGAAAGTCGGGGAAACAAAAAACGGCAATTTCAGTTTAAAATGGAAAGAAGGGATGCCCCTTTCTAAACTTCTTGACTATATGAACCAGGAAATTTAGAGAGAAGCCTTGAGGGCTTTCTCTATCACTTCAAGGCCCATGTCAGCCTGTTCCTCAGTTAGATTGAGCGGCGGAATGAACCTCATTGCACTGAGTCCGGTGGGAAGCGAAAGAAGGCCATTCTTGAAAGCATTCATTTCGAAGGCATCTCTCAGCTTTGCATTTGGCTCCTTGGTCTTCCTGTTCTTGACGAAGTCAATTGCTAGCATGAGCCCAAGCCCCCTTACGTCTCCGATGGCATCGTATTTGTCTGAGAGGTCCTTTAGTCCGGTCTTGAGGTAGTTTCCAACCTTTGTTGCGTTGTCAAGAAGCTTCTCCTTCCTTATGACTTCAATTGTAGCAACACAGGCAACGCTTGCAAGTGCGTTTCCCCCAAAAGTGTTAGAGTGAAGCGCCTGTTCTGGGAAGTCAAGGCTGTCCTTTACTACAACTGCGCCCATTGGTATTCCCGAGGCAATAGATTTTGCAAGTGACATTATTTCCGGCTCAACGCCGAAATGTTCCGATCCATAGAATTTGCCTGTTCTTCCGAAGCCCGTCTGGACTTCGTCCATTATTACCACTGCATTGTTCTCATCGGCCAGTTTCATGAGTTTCTTGTGGAACCCCTTCGGTGGAACTATGTATCCTCCCTCTCCCTGGATAGGCTCAACAATGAAACCAGCTAGATTATCCGGGTGTACATAGGTGTGGAGCATGTAATCCTCGATGAAATCCATGACCCTGTTCTCCAGTTCTTCTGGTTCCTCATACCCATCTATTCCAAACGGGTTCCTGTACGGGTTGGGGAACGGTGCATGTTCTACCCCTGGCATTGTGGGGAATAAACCCTTCCTCTGTATTGCCTTGGAGGCTGTAAATGCGAGAGACCCCTGCGTCCTTCCGTGGAATCCGCCTATGAATGCGATGAATTCCTGCTTCCTGGTGTGCACTTTCGCCAGCTTTATGGCAGCTTCGTTTGACTCAGTTCCACTGTTGCTGAAGAATACCTTCTTGTGGAAGGAACCTGGCGTGCTTTCTGCGATGGCCCTGGCCGCGTCAACCTGTTCCTTGTAATAATAGTCTGTACCTGCAAAGTGCCATAGCTTGTCAAGCTGTTCAGCTACCCTGTCCCTCACGTACGGATGAATATGTCCAACATTGGTGACGCTGATGCCTGTGGAAAAATCAAGATAGACATTGCCGTCAACATCTTCAACGAATGCTCCTTTCGCCCTTTCAGCAACGATAGGAAGCGATTTTGTTGTTGTAACCAGATATTTCGTATCCTCATCAACAATTTTTCTGGCATTTGGTCCCGGTGGTGTGACTTTTATGGATATTCTGCTCATTTCTCCCTTAGGATGTGCTTCATTCATCATGTTGATCAGTAACTTATATGAGACAATATTATATATTTTATCTAATGAAAACCGAATATTTGATACGTATTTCGTAATTTGAATATACAATCATCATAGATTTCTTTTTAATGTCCTTTGAATTCTACGAGGTACTCATGCCTGGCAATCTTAAGGAAATAAGGGATTTTTGCAGTGACGAACTCACAGATCTCGAATTCTACAAGGGCCTCTCCGAGAGAGTCAGGGATGAAGACCTTAAAAAAAGCCTCCTGAGGCTATCGGATGTTGAACGAGAACACTCGCAGTTCTGGATTTCATATCTCCAGAAGCATGGAGTTGACACCTCCAGAATTAAGCCAAAGAGAATGAAGATAAGACTCATGTACCTCGCTTTCAAGGTTCTGGGAATTGGGTTAGCTGTGAACCTTCTTGAATATGGTGAAGTGGAAACAGTTGCAAAATACAGGGAATATGCCGCACGAACCGGTGAGGGCGAGGAATTCAGGAAGGGTATTGAGAAGATCATCAATGAGGAGATTGAGCATGAAGATGTGTTCAGCTTTACCCTGGAGCAGAACAAGGAAAAGATTGACCGCAACAGGGACATAATTTACGGAATCAGCGATGGCCTGGTTGAAGTTCTGGCGGCCATTGCCGGTTTGACTGCCCTGCTCACCAACCATCTGGATGTTGCACTCGGCGGCCTAGTTGTTGGGGTCAGCGGTACCATGAGCATGAGCGTTGGGGCATACCTTGCAAAGGACTCAGAATCACAGTACAAGATCGCGAGCATCAGGAGAAATGCCATACTCAAGAATAGGGCACATGACAGGGATAAATTGGCCCAGTATAAAGGGGAATCGAGAAGGTCCGCCTTGAATGTAGGCATGTTCTACATTCTGGGAGCCGCTATACCAATACTGCCCTTCCTGTTTCTCCAGAGGGACACAGCACTGGTTATCTCAATCATTCTCGTCGCAGTTACCCAGGGACTTGCAAACTCTATTATAGCTATTTCCATGAACATGGGGATACTGAAGGAGGCTTTGAAGGCTTCAGCCCTTGCATTGCTGGCTGCGCTTGCATCCTATGTAATAGGGCAGGTTTTCCACCTCATCCTGCATGTATCTCTGGTATAGAGAATGAATCTCTGGGCAACAGGTTGGCAAAATGTCTGATAATTCTATAACAATAAGGGATCTCTACAAGAACTACGGTGAGGTCAGGGCACTTGATGGGATAAACATAGAAATACCCGGTGGGCAGATTTTTGGCATCCTTGGCCCCAATGGTTCTGGTAAGACCACCATGCTGAAGATTATTTCATCCATTATGGAACCCACTTCCGGACTCGTTTCAGTAAACGGGATCAATGTCATGGGCGATCCAATGAAGGTAAAATCCATTATAGGCTATGTTCCTGAGACCCCAAATCTCTATGAATCACTGACTCCCATAGAATTCCTTGGTTTTGTAGGTTCAATCAGGAAGATAAACCATGAGATCCTCACTGAAAGAATCTACAGGTTTGCAAAGGCCTTCGAGATTGAGGACAACCTGAACAATTTCATCGGCTCCCTTTCATTCGGCACGAAGCAGAAGGTTGCCATCATATCCGCGTTCATCCATGATCCAGAGATTATCATACTGGATGAGGGTATGAACGGACTTGACCCAAGATCCGCCAAGATACTCAAGAACCTGCTCCTGGAATATGTTTCCTCGGGGAGGACCGTATTGTTTTCCACCCACGTGCTCGAGGTCGCAGAAAGTGTTTGCCATCGGATGGCAATCATCTACAAGGGGCGCATTATGGATGTTGGCACGCTAAAGGAACTCCGCGAGTCCGCAGGGAGGCATGATGCAAACCTTGAGGACATTTTCCTCAATGCCACTGGGGACAGCGACCTGAAACCGGTGATCGACTCACTTAGAGAGACAATGAACAGATGAAGAGCCTTATTTGGGAATTGAGCAGCAGAATCGTCAGCGAGCAGAGATATCTCGCGTTGAAGGATTCAACTAAGTTCCAGGAAAGGGCAAGCGCTTCAACAAGGCAGGGGTACAGGTACATCAGGCGGCTCATAAGGACAAGCTATGCCCTAACTTCTGTGATGATGTTCCTCTTTTCCTATTTCCTGGTCGTTGCAAACAATGGCGTGGGTAACCCTGTTGCACATGTTCAGATCATTTCCTTTGTGATTTATGCCTACATTTTCATCTTCAGCCTTTACAGCGTTATCATGTTCATCAACATCATACGGAGTTACGGCCTGTTCGAGCCCATAAGGCCCCTTCCCACAAGCATAGGCCACCAGGTCCTGCACATTTCCTGGTTCCTTTATAATGGTTCAAGCAGCCTATTTATCGTGATTCCCCTGATCTTCGAGTATGTGTTCCTGACCCACTCATACTATGCTATACCTCTTGGTCTACTATGGGCATTTGCCACCATGGCACTGGGCTACATGCTTGGAATCATCCTTGCAACTTACCTGGGTGGACGGCATAAGGCTTCCAAGGGGGGAAAACTTGGGGCCCTGGCCAATATAGCAAGAATTCTTGGGGTAATAGTTGCCTTCGTAATATTTGAGGTTGCGCTGCAGGAACCAGGCAGCCTCCCGGCTTTGCCTGCTATCTCATTCCACCAGTATTTCATGTTTCTGCCTCTGATCAATATCCCATACACTGCATTTCCCGTTTCGTATCTGTACGGGAGCATCCTGCCGGAAATTTTTGTCACTCTCCTGTATATTTCTGCCATTGCAATCCTTTTCCTGAAATTCAACAGCATCATCTTTGGGAGGATTACAAACCAGGAGAACTTATCAAGGCCAGTATCAGAAAGCACCGGAAAGAAGACAATTGTACACGGCTTCTACAGGAACACTTTCATTAAGGACATGAGGAACATTTTCAGAAAACCACAGAACGCGACCCTCATAATCGTACCCATAATATTCGTGACTCCTACCCTGTTTCAGATATTCTTCTACTCCTCCAGCGTTTCATTCGGCTCTGTCTCCCTGTACTACGCCCTGATGTCCATTGTTGTGGTATCATCATCCTTCTACGCCATAGCCCTGATCATATCTGAGGGAAATGGAATCAGTGTCCTGCAGTCGCTACCCCTTAAACTGAGTGAAATCATATATTCCAAGAATATTGTGGGAACAGCCATATTTGCAGCAATCGTCACGCCCATTTCTATTCTGTTCCTGTTCAAGGAGTCTCCAGGCATAGCTGTGATGTTCCTGCTGCCCGCAAACCTCGTCGTGGTCTACGTCTACACATCACTGTTCAACATACGCAGGCTTGTGAAGAAGTTGCCAAAGGGCGTATCAACAGTGAACTTCTATTCATTCGGAGGAGGAGTTGCACTGACCATAATGTTTCTCATAACAATGGCCATGGCGGTAGTACCAACAGGAATTGCCACAGCTATCTCCCATGTATTAGTGTTAGGAACATTCTCCCATCCCCTGTTCTTTTACCTTTCCACTCTGGCGCTCAATCTATGCGCACTTTTCATAGTGATGAATGTTGTGAACAGGTCGCTATAGGGGATGGCAGTCAACACGGAAAAACATGGGATGGAGGAAGTTCAGGCGATCCCAGAAAGGATTATAAGCAGTTTTCAAATTCACCCCTATTCGTGATGTTTAATGGTAAATGTTAGGGAAGTACCTCCAGAACTCCTCATGAAACAACTAACTGAGGAATTCAAGAAGAAGAATTTAGAGGTTCCAGAATGGGCCGATTACCTTAAGGCAGGGATTCACAAGGAAAAGTCATGGGACGATCCCGATTGGTTCTACACCCGGCTGGCCTCGACCCTCAGAAAGGTGTATGTGAAGGGTCCAATAGGAATATCCAAACTGAGTGAGGACTACGGCGGAAGGGTGGATAGAGGTTCCCAGAGGTACCATCCTGGAAAAGGAAGCAGGTACATAGTCAGGCAGATGCTGCAGACCCTGGAAAAGCTCGGATATGTCAAAAAGGACAAAAAAGGAAGATCAATCTCCCCTGAAGGGGCATCAATCCTGGACAAGGCATCAAAGGAGGCTATGAAAGCACTTGTCCAGTCAGATCCTTCGCTCGAGAAATACCTTTGAGTGATGGGAAATGGACAACGAAGACGAACTTGAAGCATTAAGAAGAAAGAAGCTTCTTGAGATGCAGGGTAACCTTGCAGAGCAGAAGCAGGCAGATGAGCAGCAGAAAGCCCAGGAGGCAGAAAGGGCAAAGAGGGCCCAGATCCTGAGGCAGATACTTGCTCCTGATGCAAGGGAACGTCTTTCCAATGTGAGGCTCGTGAGGCCTGACATGGCAGAAAATGTGGAAAACCAATTGATTCAGCTGGCTTCAATGGGCAGGATAAACCGCCTGCTTACTGATTCAGACATAAAGGACATCCTTGCCAGGTTGACTGAAACAAAAAGAGAAACAAAGATAGAGAGGAGATAACTATGAGCAGAAACAAGGAACTTGGTCGAAAGACAAGGCTAATGAAAAGAGTAAAGGAAAACAGGAGAGTGCCTGGCTGGGTCATGATGAAGACCGCCAGAAGGGTTACTTCAAATCCAAAGAGAAGGAACTGGAGAAGAAACAGCCTTAAGCTGTAAAGGTGGCAATTATGGTAGAGAATGAACTGACCAACGAAATAGTGCTTAATGTCCCGCTCAGGGCTGCAAAGAGGTCATCATCAAAAAGGAGAGCTGACACGGCCATAGAGATACTCAAGGAATACGTGTCAAGGAACACGAAGGTCGAGAAATCCAAGATATGGATTGACAACCGCGTGAACGAATCAGTATGGGCTCAGGGCAGGGGAAAGATAAAATCTAAAATTTCCGTCAAAGTTATAAAATTGCAGGACGGAACGGCAGAAGTAATTCTGCCATGAAACCATCATAAATGATACAGAAAATCTCAATTTTAAGAAGCAATTTCATTGGGGTCTACGGTAGGGCCTGGGAAGATGTGGTGTTTCTGCCTGGCAATGTTGAGGATGATGTTGCCTCTCAGATATCTGAGGGCCTTCGAGTTCCTGTCGAAAAGCTTTTCATAGATAATTCAAGCCTTATAGGGACTTTTATCTCACTTAATTCCAATGGTATTGTGGTATCAAGGAACGGTTCCGACAACAAGTTCTCCGACCTGCTCCAGGGAAGGAACATCCTTGTTCTAAAGGACAAGGTAAACGCCATTGGAAATGATGTAATCACCAATGATAAAGCGGCAATGATCCACAGAGCCTTCACTGCCTCCTCTCAGAAAAAGATAGAGGACGCCCTCGGGGTAGAAGTAGTTAAGGGAACAATCGGTGGCATAAAGACCGTGGGAAGCGCAGCAGTTCTTACTAACAAGGGGATGCTTGTTACACCTGAAGCAACAGAAGATGAAATGAGGGGGTTGTCCGAGCTTTTCAAGGTCCCGGTGAAGGAAGGTACTGCCAACTTCGGGAACATGTATGTTGGCTCATCCATTCTGGCAAACAGCAAAGGCGTATTTGTTGGAAAGGATACCACCCCGATAGAAATTGGAAGAATTGACGATATCCTTTCCTGATTATTCCTCAGGAAGTTAAGGTGTGCCTGCAGGCATAATTTCCGATATACGGATAAGAGGCTCAAGCGTTACATTGTTAGCCTCAAGAAGTTCCTTTCCGCCCTCCTCACGATCAACAACGCAGTAGGCCCTGTTTACAATTGCGCCATTTTCCCTGAGATAATTCACCGCTTTCAATATTGATCCTCCTGTGGTCACAACGTCCTCAATGATCTCAATCTCCTCACCATGGGTGATTTCGCCGATGGTGAGTTTCCCCGTGCCGTGTTTCCTTTCCTTCCTTATGATGATATATGGAAGCCCTTTCAAGACTGCAGTTGCAACCAGCAACGGAACTGCACCGAGTTCGACCCCTGCAATCTTGTGGTTTCCGATCCTGCTGATGAAAATTTTGGAAATGAGGCTGAGAATTTCTGGATTCGTGGCGGCATCCTTAATGTCGACGTAGTACTTTGAACGCTTCCCCGAAGTAAGTAAGAAATCGCCGAATTTGATTGCCCCCGACTCAAGAAGTTTCTGAGAAAGTTTTTTGTTAAGCTCTTCCATGAAAAAGTGATCCACAGGATATGTATAAGCCATTTGCGGGGCTGCAACCCCCCAAGAACTCATTGAATGCGACTGCACTTGTCCGGCGTAGGCATGTAATTGAGCTGGTTCATTATATCCGTGGGAGGTACTGAACACGGATTCATACGGCAAAAAGATAATCTCAGTTACAGGGATGGGAACTTTCCTGTCGGTAGTCAATTCATCATCCCTGATCATTGCAATCCCCACCATAATCTCTGAACTCAGGATTTCCTTCTTCCTGGCAATATGGATAATTGTTGCATATTCACTTGCACTTACAGTCCTCACACCGATCCTTGGAAAATATTCCGACATCGTGGGTAGGAAGAGGCTTTACTCACTGGGGTATCTGGTCTTCCTTGCCGGTTCCATCATATCCTTTGCTGCAACTGGCGGAGAAGTCCTGCTGGCAGGCAGAATCATTCAGGGAGTCGGAGGGGCGTTTCTTTTTTCAAACAGCCTCGCAATAATCACTGATACTTTCAAGTCTGTGGAACTTAGGGGCGCGATGGGGGTAAATGCTGCCATCCTCGCGGTGGGAACTTCCATCGGTCCGCTGCTTGGAGGTATACTTACAGATGTTACCTGGAGGGCCATTTTTATTTTCAACATGCCAATTGCTCTTTCAGGCTACATACTGTCAAAAAGGTACATAAGGGAAGTAAGTCCCGGAGGTAAAGGTGAAATTGACGGAAGGGGTGCACTTTTCCTGTCTCTGACAATTGTTACCGGCATTGTATTCCTGACAGTCCTCCCAGGATCAGGCATTTTATCTGATGTCACATTGATTCTGCTATCCGGACTCATCGTGTTTTTTGCCCTGTTCTGGTACCAGGAAAGGATCTCCCCAAGGCCCATACTCAATCCGGGTATAATGAAAAACCATGTCATAGCCGTTTCCACGCTTGCGCTGGTAATGGCTTCTGTTTCCAGGTTCTCTGTGATATTGCTCTACACCCTGTTCTACCAGGGGCCTATGAGATTCTCAGCATTAGTGGCAGGGATACTTTTGATCCCACTTGCAGGTTCAATGGGTGTACTGAGCTACCTGTCGGGACACCTCAAGGAAAAGTTTACTGACACGTTTCTTGAAAACCTGGGTCTGGCAATGACAGGGATTGGGTCATTTATTGCTGCGGCTATGATACTTTTGAGGCTGCCGTATCTGCTCTTCATTGTTCCCATGATAATTATTGGGAGTGGCAATGGGCTTTTCTTCACGCCAAACAGCACTGTGATTATGCTCTCGGCTCCAGCGCAGCTCAGAGGTGAGACCGCCGGAGTCAGGACACTGATGATCAATCTTGGTTCTGTCATGGGTCTCACTATAGTGTTCCTCATAATCACCGCCATGATCCCGCCCGGAATTGTGGACGCAATATTCCTCGGATTAGGACAGGCCGTTTCAGGAGCTTACAGTTCACTCTTCTATACAGCCTCAGCTATTGTATTGCTGGTTTCTGGGATAATTTCCTTCATACCGGTTCCACTTATAATTGGCCACAGAGGTCGAAAGGAATAGATTTTGTCTGACAACCACAGACAGATGCATGTTTAATCACAGATCAAATATTTGTTTATTCGTCAGACAAAAAAATTATATAACCTAGTTATTATCTTATCAGACATATGGTAGACATAGTTGACCTTCTCTATCGATCCGCAATGGAGAATTCAGAACAGCCCCACATCAACGTGGTAAGTGAAGAAGACAGCTTCATCTCCCCCGAAGACCGTGAAATTCTCGAAATAGCCAAGAGGCTAAGAGTCAGAATCAAGATCGTAGGGTGTGGAGGCGGCGGTTCCAACACAATCAACAGGCTTTCCAGCGAAGGCATAGATGGCGCTGACCTCATCGCAGTCAACACCGATGCAAATCATCTCACGACCATCAGATCAAAATACAGGATGCTCATAGGAAAGAAAAGGACCAGGGGCCTTGGCACTGGCGCTATCCCAAAGATTGGCGAAGAAGCTGCAATAGAAGACCTCCCACAGATCCAGAGGCTTGTCCAGAGAACTGACATCGCATTCATCACATGCGGACTCGGCGGTGGAACGGGAACAGGTTCCGCCCCAATCATTGCCAAGGCAGCCAAGGATTCCGGTTCCCTTGTGATTTCAATAGCAACACTCCCATTCTCAGCCGAAGGGCACATAAGAATGGAAAATGCGATAGCAGGGCTCGAGAAGCTCTCTCTATATTCAGACACAGTCATTGCAATACCAAACGACAAGCTGCTCAAGGAAGTCCCGAAGAGGCCTATCCAGGAAGCTTTCCAGTACGCAGATTCAGTGCTTTCGGAAGCAATGAAAGGAATCACCGAACTCATAACAAAGACCGGGCTCATAAACCTGGATTATGCTGATATAAAGACCATCATGAAGGATGGCGGTGTGGCCATGGTTGGAATAGGGGAAGCTTCAGGCGGAGGCAACCGCGTCCTTTCAGCAGTTAATGATGCAATTTCCTCACCCCTTGTTGAAGCTGACATCTCTGATGCCAAGAACTGCCTCATAAGGGTAATAGGCGGCCCCAACATGACAATGAGTGAGGCAGAGAACGCCATGTCAGAGATTCAGAAGAGAATAGACAAGGATGCCCGCATTATATGGGGAGCTAGCATAGAGCCTGACATGGGAGACAAGATCAAGGTCCTGGTTCTCCTTACAGGCGTTAAATCCCCTTACATGATTTCAGGCAGGAACGAGGCCAGGAACATACGAAAACTCCTTGGCGGATTTGACGAAGACCTGGGCATAGACGTAATCCAGTAATATTTTAAGCTGAAAATCCCACCTTTCCCTCCATTTATTTTTTTACAGCAAGATTTAACTATGGTTGGAGATTATGTAAATCCTGGAACTAAGTGAATTCAAAACTCGTAGTTGCAGTGGACGTTTTTGATTGTGATTTTGCCCTGGATCTTGCCAGGGAAATAGGCAGGGAAGTTTTTGCCATAAAGGTCAACTGGCCCCTTATCATGGTCAGGGGCTCTTCAATAGTATCAGAACTTTGCAGGTACACCAGGGTAATCTGTGATCTTAAGATTGCTGATATCCCCAACACCAACAGCCTGATTGCAGGAAGGGTGTCTGAGGAGGGAGCCTGGGGGGTAATAAGCCAGTCATTCCCCGGTGAGGACTCCCTTAGAGCAGTTGTAGAGGCGGCAGGAAGTACCAGAGTTTTCTCCGTGGTTGCTATGAGCCATCCAGGTGCAAAGCAATTCATTTACCCGAATACAGAAGAACTGATAGATATGTCATTGAGGGCAGGAGTTTATGGCCTCATAGCTCCAGGAAACGATTATTCAATGCTTTCCAGAATCAGGTCAAAAACCAGAGACCTGACCATAATGACGCCAGGAATAGGTGCGCAGGGGGGATCGCCGGAAGAAGCCCTGAAGAATGGGGCGGATCTCCTCATAGTTGGGAGGGCTATATACAACGCGGAAAGCCCTATTGGGGAAGTGAAAAAGCTTAACTCTTCCATTTCAGCCTTTACAGCAGCGGCAGGAAATAAACAATTATCATAATCGGGATAACAAAAATAATCAGGTAGATGTAAAAGGACATGTAATATGCCCTAAGAGCTCTTTTGATGTCCCCGACTGACGGTTCAAACCCGTTTTCATTGATGATGTAATAGCCGCTCTTTTCAAGCCTCAGGTTGAGAGATGATGCCATTGCGCCCATTGCCCATCCGTTGTTCGGGCTGTCCGTGGAGGTCCTGGCTGCTATGAAGGAAATGCTGTTTACCCTGTAATTGAGAAGCTCAGTGCCCATCATTATGAAGAGGGCCTCTATCTTGGCCGGAATGTAGTTGACCAATGTATGAATGATGGCAGGCCACTTGCCAAAGTCAACGTTCCTGCGGTTCCTCTGGCCCACAAGTGTGTCAAGCACGTTGGTGACCCTTGAAATGAAGGCCCCGGCTATGCCGAAGAGTGCAAAGTAAAAAAGTGGGGAAAAAACGTCATTCAGAAGAGTTACAGATATGGTCTCTATGACAGCAGAGGAAATCCCCGGTGCATTAAGGCCTGTGGTGTCTCTCTTGATGATTCTAGAAGCAAATGTCCTCGCCTCATCAATTCTTCCTTCTTCCAGCGCCTTTACAACAGGGCTGATGTCCTGCCCAATGGATGTGAGCGAAAAAGACGCCTTGAGAAGTATGATGGCTATGATGACATATGCAATTGTGAAAGTGTAAGTTGCATACAGGAGCGCATATATGAGCCCCCCAAACATTGCACTAATAATGACAACGTAAAGGAACCCGCCCGCCTGCTTGTCGGAAATTGACCTAAGGTAAGGATCAAGTGCCTGACCCGCCTTTCTTATAACAGTCACCGGATGAACGTATTTCCTCGGTTCGCCGAAGAGAAAGTCTATGGCGATTGAGCCTAGAAGAATGGCAAGCGATATTTCCAGTGAGGGCACTGACATATTAACACTGATTCCCGGTTATTTCACAATATCTAAGACAATAAAAGTTTTGGTAGTATGTATTGTATAGAAATTTCTCCTTTTCAGTGGGGAGCCGAAGACAGCAGTCAAGCCTTCTGCAATTTCCATTGCTGCAAATTGCCTATTTTGTGGAACAGCCAATACTCTAAAAAGCCTTCGAAAAATTAACTGCAAGGACGATTTACAGAACTAGGGGAATTCACTTGCAAGTACCAAAAGTATTTATTTAAATCGGGCATCCTGAAAAAGCTTTTGCGTGATTGGTGAGTATGAGCGAGCTTCTAGAAGACTTTGAGCAAAAACGTGAACTTATCAGAAAGATAGTGGAAGAACACATTGAAAAGAGAGACGAAGCTGCTGGTGAGAGCCACAGGTTCGCTGAGGAAAGAGACATACTTAACAACAAAGTTCGCGAGATGCGTGAAGAAGTAAAGAAGAAGATTGCCGAGAAGAACGATCTTATTGAGCAGGTCCAGAAGCTTCGCGCAGAGAAAGAAGAACATTATAAGGAATTATCTGAACTCAGGAAAGAATATCGGAAGGTCAGGGAAGAGACCAACGTCGAGGGAGTGGACCGCAGGAACCTCAGGGTAAAGGAGAAGGAACTCCAGAGGCTTGAGACAAGGCAGCAGACTACCCAGCTTGACAAGAAGGAAGAGGCAAAGGTCGTTTCCGAGATAAGAAAACTCAGCAATGAGATCAAGCAGATGAAGAACTTCAGGGAAAAAGAGTTGGAGAGCAACGATTCCATAAGGGATCTCAGCCAGAAGATCAACGGAGAAAGAAAGAGTGGCGAAACCCTGAAGAAGGATATTGACGAGATTTCCAAGAAGATAACCTCAATTAGTGAGGATATCAACAAGAGCCTTCAGGAACTTGATGAAACAAGGAAGAAGGCGGATGACTTCCATGAGCAGTTTGTAAAGTTCAGCCAGGAATCCACCAAGGAACACGAGGCATTCATCCAGGCGAAGAACGACCTCAGGGACCTTGAGAAAGTCATTTCAAGCCTTCGTACAAAGGCCAGGGCCTCAAAGAAGAAGGAAAAGGAGGGAGAACTCCAGAAGAAGGCAACCACACTCTTTGACAAGTTCAAGAATGGGGAACAGCTTACTACTGAAGACCTCCTGATCCTGCAGAAAGCCGGTTTCCTTTAATATTTTAAATTCCGTTCTCATCTTCAATAATTTCTGAAGAGAGAGACACATTATACACTCTGGAATTGCTCTGAAGATTCAGTTTTGGCGCAAGCACACTTTCGTGGATCTCGCATTTCTGCCCTATTACTGTGCCTTTCATTATTACAGACTTTTCAATTCTGGCTCCATCCAGGACCTTGACCCCATCCATGAGTATTGAGTCGGTAATAGTAACATCATGCCCAATCTGTACCCCGTCATAAATGGCGGATCCTTCGATCACTGTTCCATTCATCGATGTAACTCCCTCGCCGATGAATGTTGGGCCCTTCAGTGTTGCGCCATTGAAGTGCCTCAATGAAGAGTTCAAAATAAGCTTTCCCGATGTACCACTTTCTGAGAAAGTGTAACCATACTTCTCTGTCATGAGCTGGTTTGCCCTTATCATGTCGTTGGGCCTACCAGTATCCAGCCAGGTACCTTCGCCCACATAACCATTTATCTTTACGCCACTTTCCAGAAGCTTGGGGAAAAGCTGCTTTGCAAAATCATATGGTTCTCCCTCTGGTATTAGGTCAAGGATTTCCGGTTCCACGATGTAAAGACCAGCATTGATCAATTTCGAAAATGCCTTGTCTGGGGTAGGCTTTTCCATGAATCTCGTGATGGCACCATCTTTCATCTCCACAATGCCAAATTGCGACGGGTCGTCGACGGTGGTTAGGGCAATGGTGAGCTTGGACTTCCTCTCTCTGTGGAACTTCAGTATATTTGTTATGTTGAAGTCAGCCAGTGTATCTCCGCTTCCAACGATAAATGTGTCGTCAATGAATTTTGAGACAAGCTTGATGCTACCGGCAGTTCCGACCGGTTCCCTTTCAACCGAAAAAAGAATGTTCTGGTCGGAGTGCTTGAACTTGCTCACGCCGTTTATGAGGGCTTCAAACTTGTATCCGGCAGTTATAATGGCATCCTTGATTCCGGCCTCATAATATGAGTCTAGCACATAGCCGATGCAGGGCTTTCCTGCGATGGGCACCAGTGGCTTCGGAATGGAATATGTGATAGGCCTGAGGCGTGTCCCCTTCCCTCCTGCCATTATTACTGCTTTCAATGACACGGGCAACTATGGGAATTAACCACTTTAATATTTGTTTGCGGGTCTATATAGGTATATTAAATATAATATAGTATTATAATAGGCACCAATGGGGCTTTTCTCTACATAAATTATTATTAATATTAATCTTAACCGTCTAAATGAACAGAACAGCCTGCCTGGTTCCATATTGGATCCTGAACTTTACTATTGGATTTGGATGGTTCTCACTTGCTCCTCTGGTGCCAAGCCTCATCTCACAATTTTCAGTAGGGCTTTCATCCATCACGCTCCTCATATCAATATACGGATACACCATGGTCGTTTTCGCTCTTGCCTCAGGTTACCTGTCAGCACGATTTTCCGTATCCATTTCGCTCGTTTCTGCTGCAATCATATCAAGCCTGGGCTTATTTCTCAGGGCATTCTCCCCGAATTATGATTTCCTGCTTGCTGCGCAGATCATAGCAGCAATTGCATATCCACTGGCTCTTGGCCCTGTTGGGTCCCTTGCCCAGTCCATCAGCAGGGAAAGAAGCCATATGATTGTGGGTATTAGCGTGGGAATTCTTTTTCTTGGAATGTCAGCGGGCGCTTTCCTTACACACTCCATTCTGGTTTCACTAGGTTCTGTCAGGAACGTATTCCTCCTGGATGCAGGTCTCTCACTTCTCGCACTTGCGACCCTGCCCTTGGTTACAAAGAAATGCCCTGCAGATTACGCCGGGCGCTCCCTCAAGGGGGTATTCAAGGCAGGAATGTTCAAGAACTGGTATGTTGGCCTGATTATTTCCTCATTTTCCGTCATGTTTGGAGGAATAGCTGCAGTGGCACTTGGAGCATTCCCGGCACTTCAGGCAAATGCTGAATCCTATTCCGGGGTCCTTACGGGACTTTCCTTCCTTGGTTCAGCATTTGGAGCCATCATACTTCCGCCCATATTCGAGACTTTGAGAAGGGTCAGAACCGGCATGATCGTCACCTCACTGGTGGCTATGCTGTCCATGGCACTTCTTGGGTACGGGCTGGCGTATTCCGGCAACTATGTGATCCTCATGGCCGCATTCTTCATATTCGGGTTCTTCGGAAACGCATACTGGTCAATGGCTATGACCTCAACCACGAGATATTCTCCGGACCCGGCACAGGCAGGTTTCGCAACATCCATGTACAGTGTTGCAACCAACCTTGGAGTGGCTTTTATACCAACATTCCTAGGACCATATTTCCTCGGAAATCACGGCCCTGGAGTGGGCATTGTAGTTGGTGCTGTGGCACTTGGATTCATCCTGTCTTTCTTCCTGAAGGTTTCTTCCGATTCACGGGGAGGAAAACAGGAAGTGCCTGCAAGCCAGGCATGACGGGTTCCCTAAACCCATATTTTCCATTTTCTTCCTTTTTGGGAAGCTGGCTGACGAATATTTAAATCGTTGTAATCATAGGCATTATCAGTGTTGAAATGCCATAATGGGGGAACCTAATGGTTCTCAGTTACCCGCCCTTCCTCACGCCATATGCCGCCGAGGTGACAATTATTCTTGTTTTCATAGACGGGCTCCTTTTCGGGCTCGCCCTGAAGAAGGCATTTGTTTCTGTGGTGCTTATAATGGTGGCTCTAGTAATTGCCTACTTTCTGGGACTCACATTTGTTCCCAATATTTCGTTGGGGACAATTGTACAGCAGGTCATGGCTTATTCCTCTTCGGTACATTTCGGCACCCTGATAGTCTCTTTCACAATAGTGGTTTTCTTCATCGGGCTGGGGTTGGGTCTCTGGAAGGGATGATCCTGACTTAAGGCTAAAAATGAAATGCAAATAGAAGCACCTGGGAAACAGGTGCCGTTTTCCTTTTACTCCCGGAAATAAGGGACCTTGAACTTTGTTCCCTTGAGAATTAAGCTCTTCGAGCTTCTGTATCCTGCATCTGCATGCCTGATCACACCAATTCCAGGGTCAGCGTTCAATACCCTGGTGATCTTTTCAGCTGCCTCATCAGTACCGTCAGCAACCAGGACAAAGCCTGAGTGGATTGAATTTCCTATTCCTGTTCCGCCGCCGTGATGCACGGAAACCCAGGTGGCGCCAGAGGAAGCATTGAGCAGAGCATTGAGGATGGGCCAGTCTGCAATTGCATCGCTGCCGTCAAGCATGCCTTCTGTTTCCCTGTATGGCGATGCAACTGACCCGGTGTCGTGGTGGTCCCTGCCAATGGCAACTGGTGCAGAGAGTATCTTCTTCTTCACCATATCATTGATGAGGAGCCCGATCTTCTCCCTGAGCCCGTAACCAGCGTAACATATCCTTGCAGGAAGTCCCTGGAACTTCACCTTTTCCCTTGCCAGCTTCAGCCACTTAACAAGGTGCTCGTCGTATCCGAAGTTTGCAATGATGGCCTCATCGATCTTGTAGATGTCTTCCGGGTCGCCGCTGAGTGCAACCCACCTGAACGGCCCCGACCCTACAGCAAACAGGTCCCTGATGTACCCGGGAACGTAACCGGGAATGTCAAATGCATTCTGCAGGCCTCCTTCCATAGCTCTTGTCCTGAGGTTGTTCCCATAGTCAAAGACCTTGGAGCCCTTCTCCTTGAACCAGATCATGGACTTTACTTCCTTTACTATTGACTGGTAAACGGCTTTCCTGTAAGCTTCTGGTTCTTTCTCCCTGAATGCCTCTGCCTCCTGGATTCCGTACCCTTCCGGTATGTAGCCCACATTGATGTCATGTGCAGCGGTCTGGTCAGTGATTATGTCCGGTATAATTCCTCTCTTCTGAATCTCAGGGTAAATGGTCGCAGCATTTCCAAGAAGCCCTATTGACAGTGCCTTCCCTTCCTTTAGTGCCTTATCCTTGAGTTTCAGTGCGTCATCGAGGTTATCGACCCAGGTATCCAGATACTTCCCGTTGATTCTACGGTCTATTTTGGTCCTGTCGACTTCAACTATTATCCCCACACCGTCATTCATCGTTATTGCAAGAGGTTGGGCTCCGCCCATCTCTCCCAGCCCTGAGGAAAGGATCCATTTTCCCTTCAGGCCCTCCTGGTTGAAATCCTTGGTTCCAATTGCCGCCAGTGTTTCATAAGTTCCCTGCAGTATCCCCTGGGTTCCGATATAAATCCAGCTCCCTGCAGTCATCTGGCCGAACATTGTCAGTCCCTTTCTCTCCAGCTCCCAGAATATGTCATCTGTAGCCCATCTTGGTACGATCTGTGCATTTACTATGAGAACCCTTGGGGCATGCTTGGTCGTCTTGAATGCCCCCACAGGCTTCCCTGACTGAATGAGAAGCGTTTCATCATTGTACAGTTCCCTGAGCATGTTGGTAATTTCGTCAAAGCACTTCCAGTTTCTTGCAGCTTTGCCCTTTCCACCATAAACAATAAGATTGTCGGGATCCTTGGCCACTTCCGGGTCAAGGTTATTCATCAAAAGCCTAAGAGCCGCTTCCTGCCCCCAGCCACGGCAGCTGATCTCTTTTCCCCGTGGTGCTTTAACGACTCTTTTCCCTTGCGACTTGCTTTCTGCGGACTCCATTCTTATCAACCTGCCCATGCCTGAAATCATGATTAATCTTTTCCATGGGTAGAGAAAGAAAGATTATTGGCTCAAAGCCAATGCACTCATATTGCCACTTAAGCTAATATCATGGAATGTCAACGGAATCAGGGCAGCCTTCAGGAGAGGACTCCTTGACTTCATATTGAAGGAGGATGCCGATATTTATGCATTCCAGGAAGTCAAGAACCATGACTTCCAGATGCCCATGGAGCTTACCGGCAAAGGTTATATTGCATACGCAAACCCAGCAGAGAGAAAAGGTTACAGTGGGACCCTTATCATTACACGACTCAAGCCCTTGTCGCATTTCACAGGCTTTGGCGAATCAGGTGATGAAAGAGAGGGAAGGGTTCTTTGCATCGAGTTCCAGGATTTCTGGTTCCTGAACATATACTTCCCAAACTCCCAGAGGGATCTCAACAGGCTTGATTACAAGCTGGAATTCAATAACAGGGTCCTGCAATTGCTGGAAAATCTCAGGAAGACAAAGCCAGTGGTAATCTGTGGGGACATGAACGTCGCCCACAAGGAGATTGACATTGCAAGGCCTAAGGAAAATGAGCACAATGCAGGCTTTACCAGGGAAGAAAGGCAATGGTTCACAGAGTTCCTGGATCATGGATATGTGGATACTTTCCGTATCTTCAACAGCGAAGCGGGCCAGTACACATGGTGGTCTTACAGGTTCAATGCGAGGGCAAAGAATATTGGGTGGAGAATAGATTATTTTGTGGTTTCGTCTGAGATGAAGGAGCGGGTTGTTTCGTCAGATATACTGCAGGATGTAACAGGATCGGACCATGCGCCAATACGCATGGTCATAGGGAATTAAGCCTCGATCCCTGGGTTACAATGGTGTTTTCCCTGCCTTCTCCGAGTGACAGGACTTCCACTGGAACCCTGAGTTCATTTTCGATGATCCTGATATAATCTTTCATTTTCTGAGGCAGCAGGTGATAATCGTGTTTCTTCAGTATTTCAGGGTCCAGTTTTCCCCACGATTCAACCTCCATGAAAGTCAGTTCCAGCTCCTCAAGTTCCTGAAAGCTTCTTGGTATGTAGTTAAGTTCCTTGCCGTTCTTCTTGTAGGAAGTGCATATCCTTATTTTGTCCATTTCCCCCAGCGTGTCAAGCCTGGTGAGTGCAATTGCGTCTACATCATTCATTCTGATGGAATACTTGAGCATGGGAAGATCAAGCCACCCCACTCTTCTGGGCCTGCGGGTTACTGTTCCATACTCGTCGCCGAACTCCCTCAGCTTATCCGCCTGTTCGCCATGAATCTCTGTGGGAAAGGGCCCGGCTCCGACCTTTGACATGTATGCTTTGACCACGCCAATGACATAATCAACTTTCCTGAAGGGAAAACCAGCGCCAAGTGACAGTGCCCCTGCCAGTGCGTTGGACGAAGTGACAAACGGGTACATGCCAAAGTCGATGTCAAGCATAGTTCCCTGTGCGCCTTCAAAGAGTATGTTCTTGCCCTGCTTGTAGAGGTCATATATTGTGGATTCTGTATATTCAAGGAACGGTTCAAGTTCCTTGCCTGCCCTGTGGAGGTCCTGAGCAATCCTTTCCCTGGTTGCAGCATCAGAGAACTCAGTTCCAGAAAGCAGGTTAAGCTTCATCCTGTATATTATCTCAATTTTCTCCCTGAGAATCTCAAGGTTCTGGAGATCGGTCATCCTGATGCCTGATCTGGCGTACTTGTCTTCATATGTGGGGCCGATTCCCTGGGCTGTTGTGCCAAGGCTCAGTTTTGACCTTACCTCCTCCTCTTTCTTGTCAAGTTCCTTGTGCATAGGCGTTACAACGTGAGCAAGTTTGCTGATCTTTATTTTGGCCCTGCATTTGGACGACATGAGATTGTTGATCTCAACAATAAGGGCGAGAGGGTCGATGACCATTCCATTGCCAAGGATCACGGTTTCGCACCTCAGTGATCCGGAGGGAACAAGCCTGAACTTGTATTTCTCACCGTTTGCAACAACAGTGTGGCCAGCATTGGCTCCTCCATTGAATCTGACCTCAACCTGGAACTTGTCGCTCAGGAAGTCTGATATCTTTCCTTTCCCCTCGTCTCCGAACTGGAGACCCAGGACTGCCCCTATCATTCAGGAACACTCCCCGGGGAAAATACCCTCACGGTGGAGGAAAACTGTTTTTCTGGCTTTATGGCGACCGCTAAAACATTCTTTTGGATAAAACAGTGAATGCCTGCTTTAGTATTCACTCAAGTTTTATGGTATCTATCCTAATAACATTTCTGCCTTTCTTGAAGTGAATAGACTGATTTTTAACCATTATGACCTAAGCCTGGTTATATAAAAGAGAATAGAAAGTATAAGACCTTCAAGCAAATTACAGGTTTGATACCATGGCTTACATCAAAATAGTCGACGGACAGGGTATAGATGTGCCAAGCAATCCTACCATAGGTTACATTGAAGGAGACGGAATTGGCCCTGACATTACAAAATCATCAATTGCTGTTATTAACGCAGCACTGGAAATCGCATACAACGGCGAGAAGAACATTGTATGGGAGAAGATCCTGGCAGGTGAAGAGGCAATGGAAACCACGGGAAAACATCTCCCGCAGGAATCCCTTGACCAGCTCAAGAAGTGCATTGTATCCATCAAGGGGCCGCTCACAACACCAATTGGCCAGGGGTTCAGGAGCCTTAATGTAACATTGAGGCAGTACTTTGACCTCTATGCAAATATCAGGCCTGTGAAATTCTTCCCCGGTGTACCTTCTCCTGTAAAGGCACCAGAGAAAATGAACATGGTAGTCTTCAGGGAAAACACTGAGGACCTTTATGTTGGAATAGAGTGGAAATACGACTCTCCGGAAGCACACATGGTGAGGAAATTCCTTTCAGATAATTTTGAGATCTCACTCACGGACGACACCGGAATAGGCGTCAAGCCTATCAGCAGGTTCAAATCACAGAGGCTTGTGAGAAAGGCTATTGAATATGCCATCAAGAACAAAAGAAAGAATGTAACCCTTGTCCACAAGGGCAATATCATGAAGTACACGGAAGGTGCATTCAAGGAATGGGGATATGAGCTTGCTGCAAGCGAGTTCAAGGACACCACAGTTACGGAAGAGGAATACAATAAATCCCCGGATTCATATGATGGTAAGGTCATTGTCAAGGACAGGATAGCAGACAACATGTTCCAGCAGGTTCTTACCAGGACAGAGGACTATGATGTCCTAGCGACCACAAACCTGAATGGCGACTATATTTCTGATGCACTGGCAGCACAGGTCGGCGGGCTTGGCATTGCTCCGGGGGGAAATGTAGGAGATGTCTACGCTATATTCGAGGCGGTCCACGGCACTGCACCCAAATATGCAGGCCTTGATGTTGCGAACCCCACGTCCCTCATGCTTTCTGGTGAAATGATGCTCAGGCACCTTGGCTGGATCGAGGCTGCTGAAATCCTCGAAAGCGCCATAATGTCTGCCTACAGGGACCAGAAAGTAACACAGGACCTTGCAAGGATACTCAACATAAAGCCACTCAAATGCTCTGAATTCGGAGACGAAGTAATAAAGAGAATGAGGGCTAAGAAACCAGAGTAGGTTTTTTACCTCTATCCATTATTTTTTCAGCTTTATAATCCTTGTTCGTGAAAACTCCTCTCGGAGCTCAACAATTTTTTCGTTTTGTCCCTCAGGTTGCCCGCATATCCTGTGCCAGAGCCCGCTATACTGGCCTGGCGCCTCATTTATAAGCACTTCTGCAAAATCCAGCTTTTCTGATGCACTTGTTGCAAGATCAATGTCAGAGGTAAACACAGATGCCTGTGAATGGGTGCTGAATCTGTTCGCAGCCTTTATGGCGGCATCCATGGAACTGACCTGTTCAAGGCATACAACCGGAATGCAGGGATAACCCATGAGAAGAGGAGAATCAGGGGGAAGGTATTCTATAACTGTTGGTGAAAAGAAGTTTCCTGAGATGTCGCCTCCGTAAGCCAGGAATGCTCCTTTTCCCAAGGCTTCTTCAAGATGCCTGGAAACTTCTGAAGCATAGGAACCGTCTGGCAATGGCCCTAAGTCTGTCTCTTCCTCCACGGCGTTTCCAACACTTATTCTGGAGGCCAGCTCCACGAGCCTGTTCCTGAAATATTCATAGGAATCTTCCCTCAGTATAATCTTCCTTGCAGCGGCATAGCCACCGTTGTAACTTGTAAAGGCGGATTGGGCAACACATTCTGCAGCGGCGTCAAGGTCAGAGTCATCCCAGACGATCACCGGTGAAGCTGACTTGCCAGAAATCATGGCTCTAATGCGTGTGGCTCCTCCCATGACTTTCTTGAATTCAGAATGAGAGCCTAGAAAGACGACCTCACCTATATGCTCGCTTTTCAATATTTTCTTTAGGGGCTTAGATTCATTCTTGAGAAAGAGGAGCTGGAGTGTGTTTTTTGGGAGCCCAGCTGAGTCCACTATCTTCTTGAGTTCCTCAAATGGCCCCGGGGCGAGGGGAGGAGGTACACATACGACAGAATTGCCGCTGGAAATTGCAGCAGCAATCACCTTTGCAGTGTGGGAGAAATCCTCAACTGGGGATGCCGAGATAAGGACTGTTCCCAGCGGATACCTCCTGTAAAATGACAGGAGTGATGTGTCAAAAGGACCCGTGGGCAATGCTGTGTAGTTGGCCATGGATGCGGAAAGAAGGCTTGATGCAGCCATGAACTCCTGGGCAGCACGTGAGACATCATCCCTTGAGCTTTTAAGTGCTATGCCAGTTTCGACTGAAATGGATCTGGAAATCGAGTCCAGGAAATTGCCTGTTGATAGGGAAATTGAAGCCAGGCCCCTTGCAAGATCCGCCCCTGAAAGCGAAGCAAGTTCTGCACTGGCAACCTTTCCCGCATCCAGGATTCTTAAAGATTCTGAAAGTGTGTTTTCACTGACTTCACGCAAAACATTTCCAGTGGATTTGTCCCGTATTTCCATGCCATGGAAATGCGTTCAAAGTACAAAACAGGAATTGAACTTTACAAAAAGCAAAAGAAGCGGCAATATGGGGTACTGGAATTTAACCTGGTTTCTATAGATCCTGGCCATCCTTTACTTCGAATTTCCAGACAGGCAGTTCAGCATTCATCTCGTCCACAATGAACTTGCACGCAGAAAGCGCATCCTCCACTCTCCTTGCAGCGACCGTAACAAGGAGGGCACATTCACCAACAGGGATTTTTCCCACTCTCTGCACAACCTTGACATCAGAAATGTGAAACCTTTCTGTTACATCTTTCTGGATTCTTTCCATGAGTTCTGCGGCAAGGTCCTCATAAGTCTCAAAAACAACCGATCTTACGTCGGAAGCATCCGAGAACTTAGTGCTTCGGACCATCGCAGTGATTACGTTCCTTGCTTCCGGTTCACAGGATTCCGCCTCCTGGGAAACATCGATCTTTTTGCTCACGATTCTGATACTCATGAATAGAGACCAGTTTTCATGAACATGGTCATATTTAATAATGTCCATTGTTGGCATGAAGTATCAATAACGCTGGGAATTTTAGCTTTATAGAGCAATCCCAATTATTTTTAAGCGTTTGTCAAATCCTGTGAACATCTCATGACTAAGATTCTTGTAACTGGTGCACTGGGGCAGATTGGTACTGAACTTGCTGGGGAGCTTGCAGCAAGATATGGAAAATCGTCTGTGCTTATATCAGACGTCAGGAAGCCCCAATCTTTCGCCGGGGAACTGGAGTTTGTGGGGCTGGATGTTACCAATCCCGATGCTATTGGCAGCATTATCGCAGAACATGGGATTACAGACATTTTTCACATGGCTGCCATTCTGTCAGCTTCCGGGGAGAAGAATCCTGCCCTGGCATACAGGGTCAACTCTGACGGGACCTTCAATATCCTTGAGGAAGCAAGGAAGGCAGGCGTAAGGAAGGTCATGATACCAAGCACAATTGGTGTCTTTGGCGCTGAAACCCCAAGGATCAACACACCGGACATCACTGTTCTGAGGCCAACCACCATGTATGGGATAACCAAGGTTAATGCAGAACTCCTGGCCCTATATTACAGGGACAGGTACGCCCTTGATGTACGGGGCCTCAGGTTCCCCGGAATCATCAGTTACCTGACCCCGCCTTCCGCAGGAACTACCGACTATGCAGTGGACATCTTCTATCATGCAGTTCAGGGCAAGGACTACCAGTGTTACCTGAAGAAGGACACTGCCCTTCCCATGATGTATATGCCGGATGCTCTCCATTCTCTGGTCAAGCTCTTTGAGGCCAAGGGTGACAAACTGAGGCACTGCCTTGAGTACAATGTTTCCGCCTATTCATTCACTCCTGAGGAGATATATGGGGAGATCAGGGAAGTATATCCAGAATTCAGGATTACCTATGAGCCCGACTTCAGGCAGAAAATTGCCGAGACCTGGCCTGCTTCCCTTGACTCACATTTTGCAAGAGAAGACTGGGGGTTCGCACCTGAGTACGATCTCAAGCATACTGTTCAGGACATGATACAGAACCTGAGAAAGATCCTGGTTCACCAGTAAGTTCTGAGGAAAACAATCAAAATAATTAGTTACCTCGGAATGGTGCGTGCTGCTGGGGAGAAGTGAAACATAATCATGCCAATACCGCTTGAATCAAATTCATTGAAGAAAATTTACCGAAACAGGGGAAGGACCACCACTGCCATAAACAATTTCACATTTTCAGTCAAAGATAAGGGGGTCTTCTCCCTGCTTGGCAGAAATGGCTCTGGAAAGACCACATTCGTGAAGGTGTCAACCACCCAGCTGACTCCTGATGAGGGATATGTAAAGGTTTTTGGCAAGGATGTGGTGAGCGACGAGAAGGAACTCCGCCACATGATCTCGCTAGTGCCACAGGAGAGCAGGCCATTTCCGCACATGAATCCTTACGAGCACGTTTACCTTTTCCAGAAAATGAACGGCAACAGCCGGGAAGAATCAAAGGACAGGGCTGAGAGCGTTATCGGCCTGCTTGGCATGGAGGACTTTGCAAAGGTTGAATGCGTGAACCTCTCTGGAGGGCAGAAACAGCTCACCATGGTGGCAATGGCCCTTTCACTCGACACTCAGATTTATTTCCTGGACGAGCCCACCATAGGTCTTGACATAATCACGCGAAAGAGGGTTTGGAATGCCATAAACAAATACAGGAACGCTGGAAAATCCATTCTTCTTACCACTCATTACCTGGATGAGGCAGCCATTCTCAGTGACGAGATAGGTATTGTGAGCCATGGAAATTTCATAAAGCAGGGTACGCTGGATGAGCTTCGATCCGGGCTCGAATATGATACGCGGGTTGCGCTCAGAGGGAGAACAGACATAAAGGAATTTGAGCAGTATGGCAGGGTCTTCAGCGATGAAAGTGGCATGGTCCTGTTCACTAACCAGGAAAACGTGGAAAAAATCCTTTCTGACAGTTTTGTCAGGAAGGAAAGGATTGAAGTTGGCCCAATTGGGCTGGATGATGTTTTCATCTCCCTGGTTGGGGAAGATATAGAGGTTGATTAGAATTGATAAAGGAACTTTATCGCACAATTACGAGCCTGACTGCATTGAATGGCTTCATTCCCCTATGGAGGCGCCCCATCGCACTTATAGCGGTCATATCGACTCCATTTTCATTCCTCTTTTTCATATACCTTTTCGGCGGGCCATCCAAGATCCTTATTGGGGCAATTGGTGGAATCCTCTTTACAATCGTCAACGCCTCAACCATGCTTCAGACTGATCTGCTGTTCTACAAGCTGGACCTTAAATTCCAGCAGGTGGTGGCATCGACCCCGATAAACCCGCTGGTCTACATGTTCGGGTTGGCAACGGGAAATATTGTGTTCACGCTGCCGGGACTTGCAATATTCATGGGCATAATCGTATTTCAATCTCATATTGGCATTATTCAGATCCTTGCCGTAATTGGAACCTTGATTACAACCTGGGTGATATTTTCAATGTTCTCTTTCCTGGTATCAACCAGGGTCAGGGAAATGAGGGATATCTGGCCTATATCTGTGATGTTCTCAATCATTTTTGGAGTCGTGCCCCCCATTTACTACTCTATTTCGGCCCTTCCTGGCCCTGTACAGTATTTCGCCTATATTGTGCCCACCACTTGGGCCGCGATCCTCCTCAAGGGGATCGTGATCCATAACTTTGCTGGCGTGGCCATTCCTGCCCTGGTCTTCGTTGTGGAGATGTTCTGCGTCCTGGCATTCACAAGCCGGTTTTCCGACTGGAGACTCAACAGAACATAAGGTATCGAAATGGGTTAAGGCCCTTACAAATCTGCATCAGTGCTTCATGACCTGATAACATCTTCTTTCCCAGAATTTAAGATAAATGGGCTGCAAGTGATTACTGAAGGCTGGGACAATCTGGCGGTGAAAGCGAACGGCGACAACATATTCAGGTTTCCAGGGGTGCAGGAGGGCAAGGAGAGACTTCGGCGTGAAATAAGGCTGCTATGGAAATTTAATGATTTTCCTGTTCGTGTTCCCAAGTATCTCAATATTTCTAAGGGGAGCCATTTTTTTGCGGGTTACGGTCCCATCCCCGGAGTGAGTCTGGGCACTGCGTCGGATCTCAAGCCTCATCTTCTGAATGATATGGTCAGAGATCTTCACAAGCCGAGAACATTCAATGCCGAATGCCTTAAGGATGTCGGATTGCCTGTTTACACTTGTGAAAACTGGATTGACAGGCAGAGAAAAGTTGTGGGTAATTTCGAAGCGGGGCTTTCCCCATATATTTAAAAGAATCAGTTCATTGAGACCCGTAATCTCCCGGGGTCGACAATGAACGGAATCCCCGAAAGCTCTATCAATCTCGTGCATGCTGACATGTTTCGCGGAAATGTCATAATCAATTCTTCTAAGGATAGAATAGTGGGCATAGTAGACTGGGAGGACGCCCTTGTTGCGTACATGGCCCTTGATATTGCCGCACTTGGCCTGGACTTTGGATCCGAGGGCACTGATAGGTTGCTGGATGCCTTATCCCTTGGCATAGACGACCCGGGATTGGGGGACAGAGTCAGATTTTAACAGAAAATAGAGTTCCTTTGCCATGCTGAACACCTTGTCAGGACAGGTAAGATTGAACAGGCAAGCAAATTGCTCAAGTTATGGACGAAGAATATCAGATAAAGTGGGAAAATCTACTCTATATTAACTTCAACAACACACTTGTTGTTTCCGTCAGAGAACCTTTCCTTTATGTCAAATTTCTGGTTGATGGAGTTCTTGATGATCTCCGAGCCAAGGCTGCTGCAGATGATCTTGCTGTTGTTCTTGGCAAGCTCATAGAAAATGCAGTTGTGCCTGATTATCCTCACAACATCATCGGTAACCTCGAGCCTTGCATAATAGCCAAGCTTGTTCAGTGTTGACACAAAGTCATTGAGCTTCGAAATCTTGTCTTCCCGGGAAAGCTTCACGCCGCCATCTACCTTGGTCCATCCAGACTCACTCACGATCTTGTCGGCAACTTTGCCCAATATTTCATTTACCTTGTTCCTTCCAAACTCGCTTTCAATCTCTTCAACAAGCATAGTTGCAAAGGAAACGTACTTCTTTGGAAGCAGGTTCATGCCTTTCTCTGTAAGTTCGTAGAACTTCCTTGGCCTTCCTGCCCCGCCGCCACGAAAGAAGGACCTCACATAGCCCTTTAGCTCAAGGGTTTCCATGTGCTCCTTGACTGCGTTCTTGTTGATCTTCAGAAGGTGTGACAGGTCGTCCATGCTCCTCTCTGAGTAGCTCAACTCAGTAATGATATTCCCCTTAACCTTGCCTAGAAGCGTGTTAAGGTCATCATTTACGTCATGGACAACTTCCATCTAATATCACTAATATTGCATGCCAGGGAGGTATTTATAATTTAGTCAATTTAGACATAAGAAAGTGTTTAAATATAGTTACCCCATATTCCACCAAAGGTGCAAACAGTGCCGGAACTAAAGATTAAGGATCTAAGAGCCTCCGTGGAGGACAAGGAAATACTGAAGGGAGTAAACCTTACTGTCAGGGGCGGAGAAATGCATGCCCTGATGGGCCCCAATGGAGCTGGAAAGAGCACACTTGGAAACGTTCTAATCGGCCACCCTAACTATAAGATCACAGGTGGCTCAATTGTACTTGACGGAATCAACCTTACAGACAAGACACCTGAAGAAAGGGCAAGGGCAGGATTGTTCCTTGCATTCCAGAGCCCTGTTGCAGTAGTTGGGGTAAAGCTTTCTACATTCCTCAGGACTGCTTACAGGCAAACCCACCCAGAGGACAAGGTTACGTTGACAGAATTTTATGACAGGATGAAAGTCCACATGAAGAAGGTCGGGCTCGATGAATCATTCATGTCAAGATCAGTAAACGATGGCTTCTCAGGCGGAGAGAGGAAGAGATTTGAGATTCTCCAGATGGTCATGCTCAGGCCCAAGATCATAGTACTGGATGAAATTGACTCAGGATTGGATGTGGATGCATTGAAGCTCGTCGCCGACGAGATCAGGGACTACTACAGTGATGATGTGGGATTTCTCATCATTACGCACTACCAGAGGATTCTTAAGAACATAGAACCTCAATTTGTTCACGTACTGAAAGATGGTAAGATAGCTGTCGATGGGGACAACAACCTTTCTCTTCGCATTGAAGAGGAAGGCTACGACTGGATCAAGAATTAAGGAGGAAAAAACATGGAAGTAGAGTACAGCAAAGATGCTGAAATGGAAAAACTGCTGGAAGACCTTAAGAATTCCAATATTAAGAAGGAAGACTGGGAATTCCATGACAACTACAAGCCAGTATATTCCACGGGCAATGGCCTTAACAGGAAAGTAGTTGAAGAGATTTCTGATATTAAGAAAGAACCGGACTGGATGAGGAGATTCAGGCTCAAGGCACTTGAGATATTCGAGTCTAAGCCTGTGCCAACATGGGGTCCGGACCTCTCAGGCATTGACTGGGAGAACACTAACTATTACAACAGGCCGGACGATGTCAACTCAACTAAGTGGGAAGACGTTCCGGACGAGATCAAGGATACATTCAACAAACTTGGCGTTCCGGAAATGGAACAGAAATATCTTGCAGGTTCGGTGGCGCAGTATGACAGTGAAGGCGTATACCACAGCCTCAAGAAAGTCTGGGAAGACAAAGGCGTCGTGTTCATGGACCTGGATTCAGCTCTCAGGGAACACCCTGATCTGGTTAAGGATTACTTCTGCAAGGCTGTTCCGGCAACGGACAACAAGTTTGCAGCACTTAACGGCGCAGTATGGAGCGGTGGCTCTTTCCTGTACGTTCCAAAAGGCGTCCAGATCGACATGCCTCTACAGACCTATTTCAGGATGAATGGAGAAGCTACGGGCCAGTTCGAGCACACGATCGTTGTTGCTGATGAAGGCTCAAAGGTCCATTACATCGAGGGATGCACCGCCCCAAGATATGACAGAAACTCCCTTCACAGCGCAATCGTGGAAATTTACGCCAAGAAGAATGCACATGCAAGATACACCAGCGTACAGAACTGGTCAAAGAGTGTTTACAACATGCCCACAAAGAGGGCATGGGTGGACGAGAATGCAAAGATGGAGTGGGTTGGTGGCTCACTTGGCTCAAAGGTCACAATGCTTTACCCGTCTTCCTACCTCAGGGGCCCATATGCAACCACGCACAACCTCAATGTATCTCTTGCAGGACCCGGGACAGTGAAGGATACAGGGGCGAAGGCACTTCACCTTGCACCACACACAAGTTCAAGGATCATCGCAAAGAGCATCAGCATTGAGGACGGAAAGGCCATATACAGAGGTCTGCTCAGGATGAACAAGGGGGCAGAGCACTCCAAGAGCCATGTCCAGTGCGACGCGCTTCTCATCAACGACAATTCAACAAGCTTTACTTACCCACACGATGAGATATATGAACCCACAGCAACCTTCGGGCATGAGGCAACCGTTGGAAGGATTGGAACTGATGAACTCACCTACCTGAGGTCAAGGGGCCTCAGTGAGGACGAGGCAAGCTCAATGATCGTCCTCGGTTTCCTTGACGATGTCATGAAGGAAATCCCCATGGAGTTTGCCGTGGAAATGAACAGGCTCATCAAGCTTGAAATGGGCAAGCTTGGCGCAGTAGGATGATATTCCATGGAGAGCTACCCGGAAACACTAAAGACACGGCTTCACGACGGGGCCTATGAATACAGGAGGGATGCATTCCTTGCATTCCTCAAGTCGCCCGTAAGGGATTACAAAGAAAGCCCCACGGTCAAAGATTACGTTGAGATCACGGACAAGGAGCTCCAGGAAATGCTCTACGGCGAGATGAAGGAGATAAAGGAATCCCCGGAATTCTCTGAAACTGCAAACATCAGGGTATTCAATGATGAAATAGAAGTGTCAGATGAACTGCAGAAACAGGGTGTTTTGGTCACCAGCATGGTGGATGCGCTCAAGTCACAGCCAGAACTTGTGAAAAAGTATGTTTTTCCTAAAATGGGTAAGGAGAGGATTGAATTCCTAATCAACTCATCATGGAGAAACGGGCTCTTCATTTTCATTCCAGATGGTGCAAAGGTCACAATAAGGGCACACACCATATCAAATGCCTCCGCTTCTTTTGCATCCAAGACCGTTATCATATACGGAAAGGAATCCAAGGTAAGGTACACTGACACTTATTCTACCGCTGGACAGGGAACTGGAATCCAGGGGAAGAACATCTATTTCTTCGGTGAAGAATCCTCGAGGTTCGACTACCTGTATCTTCAGGACAAGGCTGAAGGGGTGAGGGACATCACGTTTGTAAAACAGTATCTGGAAAGGTATGCAGAATTCCAGTTCTTCCACATTAACCATGGCGGCAGCAAGGTTCTCTTTGTTGACGAATCGCAGCAGATTGGCCTCGGTTCATCATTCAGGGTCTATGGCGTTAATTTCAGCAACGGAGACCAGAAGATGGATATCAGGGACAGCAGCTGCCAGGACGGTGAAGAATCCAATGCAGATATACAGGTGAGAGGCGTAGTCACAGGCAAGAGTTCAACCATACACAGGGGAAACATCGATCTGGAGGAAAAAGCCATCAAGGCGACCGGCTTTTACGACTCAAAGATTCTGCTTCTCTCCAAGGATGGTTTTGCCAACAGCAAGCCAGCTCTAGAGATCAAGAACGCCAATACAAGGTCCAAACACGGATCTGCAATCAGTAATGTGGATGAGGAACAGATCTTTTACCTCAGGTCAAGGGGTATTGAGGATCAGATAGCGCGTGGCATGGTTACCGCAGGGTTTGTAGGAACCATGATAGAAAAAGCTAACGACGAAGAGTTTACCCGTAAGGTTTACCAATACGCAGAGAGTCTTGGTGCCAATGCGTTCCTGGCAACAAATTAAGGGGGATTTCCCCTTTTTTAATGAAAGCGGCAAGAGCCTTACTTTTTTAGACAACGCCGCAACTACACAGAAGCCAAAGAAAGTCATAGACGCAATTGTAGATTATTACACGCGATGGAACAGCAACGTACACCGCGGCATTTACAGATTAAGCGAAGAAGCCACAGACCATTATGAGAAAGCAAGGGAGAATATTGCAGGGTTCATAGGTTCACGGGATCCCAGGCAGCTTGCATTTGTTAGGAATGCCACTGAGGCACTGAACCTTCTTGCGTATTCACTGGGTCATGGGCTCCAGCAGGGTGACGAGGTCCTCCTAACCATAATGGAACACCACTCCAATATTGTTCCATGGCAGTTCCTGCAGGAAAAGGGAGTAAAGGTGAAGTTTGCCGACATAAATCCAGATGGCACATTGAATATGGAAGATTTCCAGTCAAAGCTCACAAAGAAGACCAGAATTGTATCGGCCACGCATTGCTCGAACCTCCTGGGAACAGTAAACGACGCCAGGGAGATGGGCAAACTTGCCCATGACAACGGCTCTATTTTCATACTGGATGCAGCCCAGAGCGTCCCCCATATGCCAGTGGACGTCCATATGCTGGACTGTGATTTCATGGCATTCTCAGGCCACAAGATGCTCGGCCCCATGGGGATAGGCGGACTTTACGGAAAATATGAACTGCTCAACGGGCTCCCGCCGTTCAACGGAGGGGGAGAGATGATCAGAGAAGTGTATACAGACCACTCCACATATGCAGATGCGCCTGAGAAATTTGAGGCCGGAACCCCAAACGTTGAAGGGGCGGTAGGGCTTTCCGCCGCAGTGGATTATCTGAAGGTTATTGGCATGGAAAATGTACGTGAACATGAAAAGGACCTGATCTCCTATACATTCAGAAAGGAAGAAGAGTCCGGCATTGTCATGCTGAAGTCATATGGCCCTAAGAATCCCGAAATAAGGGGAGGAATATATACATTCAACCTTGGGGAGATAAGCCCGATGTCACTGAATGATAACCTTAAGAACTCCGATATAAGCATTGGGAGCAGTATTCACCCCCATGACGTGGCATCCGGCCTTGACATGGATGACGTGGCGGTTAGAGCAGGGCACCACTGCGCAATGCCTCTGACACACAGGCTCAATGTTGTGGCAACTTCCAGGGCATCCTATTACATTTATAACTTTAGGGAGGATATTGATAAGCTCTTTGAATCCCTTGAAAGGATCAGGAGGCTCTACGCATGACTGATGAGGAAATCAACACCGAGATTCTTCTTGACCATTACAGGAACCCGCATAACCACGGGCAGATAGATGATGCCAGTGAAAAACTCCTGGAGTTCAACCCTGTCTGTGGCGACACAGTGCAACTGACAATAAAGATTGATAACGACACGGTATCAGACATCAAGTTCATTGGCAGGGGGTGCTCGGTCAGCCAGGGGAGTGCCTCCATGCTTACAGACAAGGTCAAGGGAATGAAGATTGAGGAGATCAAGAAAATAAATGAGGAAGACATTATCAGAATGCTTGGCCTGAAATTGGGTCCAAGCAGGGAAAAGTGTGCACTGCTTTCCCTGAACGCTCTGCAGAAGTGCATTGCAAACCACGAAAAGAAAGCACAAGGAGGTAACTGAAATGTCAACATACAAAGTATCAATCGACAGATCTGCTTGCATTGGGGATGCCATATGCACAGCTCTTTCCAAGAACTGGTTCATGGACAGTGATGGCAAGGCAAGCTTCCACAGGGAAACAATCGATGACTCCGAGTACGAATCAAATCATGAAGCTGAAATTTCATGTCCCGTGGCCATAATAAACATAGAGAAATTATCTTAAAATACCATGGAAAAGGCTGTTCCAAGTTTCGGGTACAGCCTTAAGAAATTTAAGAGTTATCCGGGCTGCATGGAGGATCTTGCCACTAGAAGAAGTATCCCGGTAACAATGCCATTAAAGATCAGGGCAAGGACACCAAGCCCAACCGTGTTTTCCTGATACGCTTCCAGATATTTCCCTTCATTGAGGTAATGCCTGATCCTGTTAACTCTCATGAAACAATAAAGGCTGACAACGAAGAATGCAAGTGGTATGATTGCAATAAAGGCGAGTACAGGAATTCCGGGGGTAAAGAATAGCCCGAGCATGAAAACGAAGTAGATTCCAAACAGAATCAGGGAAATCAATGAAAATACAAAAGCTACTGTGATGAGGGTAAAATCTCCTCCTCCCCTGTTGGCTGCATAAGCTTCCCTGTGCCCTACCACAGTGCCTGAAATGTTAACGGTCACAAGGTATCTTTTCAACGAGTCTGCAGAGTAGCCCTCAATCCCGACTTCATAATCCGCACCTTTCTTCTCGAACTGGAACACATGAAGACCGGCTGAGCTTATTCCAGTCTGGGTGGAAATCCAGGTCTTGGCAGCGTCCACTATATGTGAAGTGTTCGTGGATTCCATTGTAAATTATTGGTTTAATATATATTAATGTTTTGAATAAAAGACCAATGTGTAAAGAAACATGGGGGAGGAAAATCCTTTTAAATTATGTAACGAAATAGATCATTTCAATGAATCCCTGAATTTAATGATGTCAGGATTGCCAAGGATACCATGTTGTATCAGGGACTCCATGCTTATCCTGATCTGTTTGGTGCTGTCCCTTTCCCTAACAGTAACGGTCTTCTCCTTGATGGTGTCCTGGTCCAGGGTGATGCAGTATGGGGTGCCTATCTCATCCTGCCTGGCATATCTCTTTCCAATGGAGCCGCTCTGGTCAAAATAAATATATGGATCTCTCAAGAGCAGCTTTTCATGAAGGTCCCTTGCCATGTCATCCAGGCCATCCTTGTTCACCAGAGGCAGGACAGCCGAATGGTAAGGTGCCACGCTCTGTGGGAGCCTGAGTACCTTGAATCCATTCTCCCTTGTATAGTAAGAGTGCATTAGAAGGGAAAGGGTCATCCTGTCTATACCGTAAGCGGGTTCAATTATGGATGGGATAACATCGCTGTCATCAACTTTAACTGACATGGATTCACCTGTTGCATCCTGGTGCTTCTTCAGGTCGTTCCTGTCAGCAATTCCAACAATCTCGACCCACGACTCGTCCAGAAGAGCTTCGGCATCCCAGCAATCCACGGAATAGTGCGCAAGTTCATCATCATGCTGCTGCCTGAACCTTATGTTCTCTGGCCGCAGTCCAATGGACTTGAGTATCATGAATGTCTTGTTTATGAAATATCCCATGGCATTGCTGCTGATTATACCATTCTCGAAAGCGCTCTTTACATCTGAAGAGACTTCAGGCCCATTCTTCGGGACAAAATTTATTTGTTCTCCAATTGTGAGTTCTTTCCAGTACTTCTTGTCGGGGAGCACAAAAACTTCAACCTCGCCCATGTTGAGCTCCTTCATTCTCAGAAGGCTCTGTCTTGGGGAAATTTCATTCCTGAATCCTTTTCCCAGCTGTGCGACAGCCATTGGAAGTTTTCCCCTGAACACTGTGTTGAGAAGTTTGAAATTTACAAATATCCCCTGTGCAGTCTCCGGCCTAAGGTAAAGGTTGCCAGAGCTTACCTGTTCCGGGATCTTGAACATCTGCTTTGATTCGAAAGCTTTCATTATCCTGGTTCCGCATTTTACGCACTTCACTGTATTGTTCTGGAGGAACTTGTTTGCCTCTTCTTCATTCTTGATTACAAGCTCACTTCCTGAAGCTTTCATGACAGTTTCCAGTTTCTCCCTGTTATGGCACTTGGGACACTCTGTTGCAAGATCTGAAAACTTCTCCAAATGCCCTGAAGTCCTGAACACAGCTTCGGGAACAATGACCGGTGTGTCGATCAATATTCCGCCATCAGCTATGTAAGATTCCTTCCATGTCCTGATGACATTGTCCTTGAGCATCACTCCAAGCGGACCATAATCATAAAAACCTGATTCACCACCATATATGGAGTAGGAGGGCCAGAAGAACCCCCTTCTCTTTGCCAGTTCAATTACCTGTTCGTAAACATTCATAGGAATACACTGAGTATCTGTATGTCGTACAGCATGTCCACAAGCTGTCCAGTACCCTGAAGAACAGGAAGTTGATTATAGTTTCCAGCCTCCATCTTCCTTACAGCTATCTCAAGTGTATCATTGTTGTTGGTTACTACTGGCTGAGTGATCATGAATTTCCTGACGGGTTCCCGCGGGAGAATGATGTTCCTCTTCTCAATGAGGTATGTTACAACGTTCCTTATACCATCCCATGACCATGGATCCTCATCATCCGCCATTCCCGTTTCTGAGATATGATGGCTTGTGCCCACGTCTACTTTCTCAAAAAGATCTCTGTCAGTGATGAGGCCCTTGAAATTATCATCTTCATCAACAACCGGGCAGGCGTATACCTTAGACAGCCTCATGGTCAATGCAACAACATTCAGGGGAGTTTCCTCCCATACTGGAATTGCGACTCCCTTCAGGACTTCCTTTACCCTCTTCTTTCCGAACCTTGCCCTTACTTCAGGCAGGAAGTTCTGTGGAGTAAGAATGCCTGTAATCCTGTTATCGCTGTCCAGGACGGTAATGTGCCTCCTGTTCTGCTTGATCATCTCCTCCGCAGCATTTTCAATTGGCTGATCCTCATAGACTGAGGAGGCCTTTCTCATGCTCATTGCTGTCTGGTCCTCATCAGGATGGTCGAAAACGTCCCTCCTGCTGATAATTCCGGCATATTTCCCTCTTGAATCCGCAAGGGGGAGGCCGGTGATGTTGTTCTTGATCAGGGTCTTTATGATTTCACTGACACTGCTGGGCACTTTGTATGTAATGGGATTCTTGGTCATGATTTCAGCAACGGTTTTGGACATAGCCTGTAAATGTTCCATTAATATATTAACTAAATCACTTCAAGATTTGCTGTGCGGAATTCTGTTTATTCTATGAAAAACCATTCTATTTTGCTGTTCACAAATGGAGCAAGATTTTCCCGAATCCATAGATCAGTATTATTAAAAAAAATGTTTACTGGAGGGTAAACTCCTCTCCAGGCTTCATGACCTTTACAGTGGTCCCACCGGTTACCAAAGCCTTGAATTTCTCAGGGTCCTGCTTAATGGGCGGAAAAGTGTTGAAGTGCATTGGTATTGTGTACTTGGCACTAACCAACTTTGCTGCAACTGCAGCCTCCTTCGGACTCATGGTGAAGAACCCGCCAATTGGAAGAAGCGCAACATCAGGGTGGTAAAGCTCGCCGATGAGTTTCATGTCACCAAAGAGTGCCGTGTCCCCAGCATGATAAATGGTCTTTCCATCTCCCGATACCAGGGCTCCGCACTCATTTCCAGAATGATCGGCGTGTGTGAGTCCCATGCTCACTTCTCCAAACTGTGTCAGGTTTCCCTTGTTCATTCCGATGAAGTTCTCCTGGGGAACGCCGTGTTCTGCACCCATTGATGAGAGTTCAAACATGCCAACTATCTTTGCCCCGGTCCTCTTGGATATTGTGAATGCATCTCCTACATGATCCATATGGTTATGCGTTACCATAATGAAATCCGCTTTCAGTATATCCGACTCCTTCATCGCAGCATTGGGATTGTCCGTGAGAAAGGGATCTATGAGTACTGTCGCCTTGCTGAATTTAAGCATCCAGGCTGCATGTCCTAACCATTTCAGTGTTACCATTGATTCACCGACCTATTATTTTGGATTTCTATAAACTATTTTCTGTATTGGCTGGTCAAGAGCTATCAGTTTAAAGGTAAGGGCCCAGGTAAAAAATGTCTAGAGGGCCTCTACAGGAATGGTTTCAGGCCCTTGGGGTATTTCTGGACACAGGACTCAGTGTCCATGTGAATTTGAAGCCTCTCCAGCCTTGAGGCGCTTCTTATTCTTGTACCTCACATACAGTGAGCTTCCCAGTAGGCCGAGATAGTATGGTCCGATGAACAGCACGAAGAAATAGTAAATGCTGAAGGTGATGTACAGAGAAAATAACACTATAAGGCCCCAGGAAGAGGCTGTTATGGCAAGCATCACATACATGCTGTTCCGCTTGATCTGCTTTTCTGGGCCCTCTACTTTTGGTTTCGGCTCTTCCCTGGCAACTATGTATCCAAGTCCCCAGCACTTATCGCAGACATCAAGGTGGCCATCAGGATCCGTAACATATCCTGATCCGCGGCAGTTTTCACATAGATAGTTCATTCTACCACCCTACTTAGTTCATGCAAATCTGGTACCTAAACGCTACCCCTATCTGTTTAACTGGATCTTGGGCATTAGCATGCTGTGGCAGGAATCTGCGCAATTTATACTCATTGATTCAAAGTTTGAGCATCTGGAATCTTACCCTTTTAAGAATGCGATTCACAGACTCAGGGACAGTAGAGTAAGCGTGAGAACCGGGAGGCCGATCACAAATCCTACTTTCATATAGTACCAAGGTGATATTTTTATCCCGCTCTTTCTGTTGAGAGTATGCAGCCACACTAGGGTTGCCAGAGAACCAATGGGGGTGAACTTTGGCCCTATGTCATTCCCAACAACATTGGCGTATGCGAGGTTTATTGGCCCATGTATGGAGGAGAGCGCCAGATTTCCAAGCATGATAGAAGGGAGGTTGTTCATTATTCCCGCTATTGCAGCGAAGAGATACCCGCTGAGAAGGATCCTTATTGGTGCATAGAGAAAGGCCATAGAATTGAGAGTTCCTGAAAGAATTGAGGTCACACCTTCTCTTCCCATCCCAAAGACAACAAGATACATCCCCAGTGAAAAGAGTACAATTTGCCATGGCGCTTCCCTCAATGGCTTGACGACATCAACTTTCCTGTTGGCTCTTGCAATTGCAAGCATAATCACCGATGCGGGCACAGCAATAATTGAAACTGGTATGGAAAATATGCCTCCTAGAGAATAAGCCAGGAGAAGAATTACGATTACAGGCAGGCTTAACCTGAATATCAACGGGTCCCTGATGACCCCGGATTCATCCTTCATGTTGGTCATATCAATGTTTCTTGGTATGGCCCTGAGGTAGAAGAGATAGAGGAAGAAGAGGCTCGCAATGATGCTCACAGCGTCAGGGAATAGCATCTTGAAAGCGTATTGAAGGAAACTGAAGTTGAAATATCCTGCAGTTATGATATTCACTAAGTTGCTTATTATGAACGGAAGGCTTGATGAGTCTGCTATAAAACCGGTTGCCATTATGTAAGGGATTATTGCTTTCCTCTCTACATTGGCCCTGTGGAGCAACATATAAATGATGGGTGTCAGGATCAGTGCAGTCCCGTCATTGGAAAAAATAGCGGAAATTCCGGCGCCCAGCAGGATCACTAAAATAAAAAGGTGGGCGCCCTTGCCTCTTGAAAGCCTGGCTATCTTTATGGCAGCGTATTCGAAAACCCCCGCTTCATCGAGGACAAGTGAGATTATGATGATTGCCACAAAGGTGAAAGTTGCGTTCCAGACAATTCCCCACACGATGACAACATCTGAGAAATTTATTATGCCAACCGCAAAGGCGATGGCAGCACCAATTAATGCAGAATATCCAATGGGTAAATTCTTTGGCCTTAAAATAACAAGGAGTAAGGTGCCAATGAAGATTATAATTGAAAGCAGAAAGAAAATGCTCACCTATCTATCACTGTGCCAGTTCCTTTACTTTCCTCTCTATCTGGTCTCTTATTTCTCTGACCATGTCCATGGGCTTGTTCTTCGGGTCACTGATTCCCCAGTCAATGACTTTCTTCTTCATTTCCACTGCAATTGGCCTCGGGCAGGCCTCTTCAATGGAACAACCCATTATTACCACAAGATCTGCAGCTCTGACCATATCTTCAGTCATAATTCTTGGTGTATTGCGGCTGATATCAATTCCTTTTTCCTTCATTGCCTCTATGGCCATAGGGTTGATCTTTTCTCCAGGAAAAGTTCCAGCACTTTCGCAGTCAAGCCCAAGGCTCTTCCCAAAGCCTTCAGCCATTTGGCTCCTTCCTGCGTTCTCAATGCAAACGAATAGGTATTTCAATCCTGCGCCTTCCCTTGTACGAGTTTCAATAACAGGGGTACAACTTCATTTTCTGCAAGGCGGTAAAAGTGCCATTTTCCTCTCTGTTTCCTTCTAAGCAGACCTGCTTTCTCAAGTAATCTAAGGGAACTGGAGATTGCTGGTTGCTTCAATTCGGACACAGCAGCAATCTGGCAGACACACATCTCCCCTTTGGAAAGGAGCAAAAGCAGCTTTATCCTCGTACGGTCAGAAATGGCTTTCAACACTCGTTCTGCCTCCAGGATCTTCAACCGGTTCCCCTCCACTTCAAGTTCTTCAGACAGGCGTTTAAAATATTCAATGGACTCCACGGAACAGATCCCTTTCTCGGCTATCTCATCAAGCTCCTGTTGGGTCATACAAGCACTCTTTCCAAAGAGTTAAACGTATCATGATATATTAATATGATTATAGCCATAACAAGAATATGAATCATAAAGTTATTTGGCGAAAAAGGTTTAGAGTGGTCGAAGTAACGTTGACCTAACTGGTTCGCATATTTCTAAGATAAATCTTATAGAATCTGGCAATTCCCATATCAATGATAGGAGCAATCCTGGCTGGTGGGTATGGAAAAAGGCTGAAGCCCATTACAGATGAAGTACCGAAAGCCCTGGTCCAGATCAGTGAAAATTATACTATCCTGGACAGGCAGATATTTGACTTCCAGAACATGGGAGTCAAGGAGATTTACATTCTTTCAGGTTACCTTGGAGACAAGATTGAGGAAAGATATGGCGAAGAGAAGTATGGGATCAGATTCCATTACCTGAGGGAATCTAAGCCACTTGGCACACTTTTCTCGGTAAAGAACCTGCTTTCTGAAAGGTCAGATGAGGATGTGGTTCTGAGAAATGGCGATACAGTCACCGACCTGAACTTCAAGAGGTTCGTACAGTTTGCGCAGGAATCTCCATACTCGCTCACAATGTTCGTCATAAAGATGAGGAGCCCCTTTGGAATAGTGGATCTGCTGGGCGACCAGGTTACCGAGTTCCAGGAGAAACCTCTTCTCAACCATTTCATCAATGCTGGTATATACTACATCAAGAAGAATGCGTTTGAAGCATTCCAGACAGACTATGTTGACAAGGAAATCGAGACAACAGTTTTCCCCAGGCTAGCCAAGAAAAAGCTCACGGGTGCGTACACAGAGGAGACATTCTGGATGGGAATAGACAGTGAAAAGGATTTAGAGCAGGTCAGGAAGGAGTATTCAAATCGGGAGGACTTTTCATGGGGTTACATCAAGAAACTGTATGAAGGAAATGGCAGGAAATTCCAGGAATATTTCATCAAGGCTGGCGAACAGATCTCCATTGATCCCGGTTCAAACAGCATTGTCCGCATTATTTCGGGACGGGGAACTTATTCCTCAGATGAGAGTTACAAGTACCTCTCACAGGATGTTCTTCAGCTGAAGAGCAATACGAAGTTCGTACCCATAGAGAACACAAGGTTTGAAATAATATCTTTGTAATACGAATTTCTTAAAAATAAAACAGTTTTTCCCATTCTTTTACTTAACTATTTACCATTATTTCCCTGTTATGATTAAATACGATTATCGAATTCCTCCAAAACAACGAGTGAGAAAGTTTAATATCTAATAGACAATAAATCGTCGGTTTCTATGACCGTTATGACTAGGGAAGTGCTTTTCAAGGCACTTGAAAAGACCTATGGGCGTAAGGGGATGGTCAGGAGGGACGTGGAAGACCTTTGCGATTTTATCCTTTCCTTCTTTGGCTACGAGGATTATGTCCTTGACAATGTCCTGTCTGCACCTGAAAGGGATGTTTTCTACAACCTGGAGGAATACGGTTTCCTGGAAACACACAGAGAAGAGGTAAATATTATCAAGGGGCGGTCCTGGAGAATCAACCAGTGGACCTACAAGAAGGACAATATTTACAAGGCCGCTGACGGAATCGAGGAAGAGGAGCCTGAGGCCAACATTTACGACGAGATTTTCAAGGAACTTGAAAGCTAGTCTGGGAAACCGGAAGCAAGTGGTTTAAATAACCCTCCCTTATTTTGTTGCACTGTGCAGTGATGCCGCCTTTTGTGCGCGCTTACACGGCCATCCGGGCAGTGAATTCTAGATGTAACTGATGCTTTTAGGTAACATATTGAATGCCCTGCACTTGCCGTTCTGGAAATATACCGTATCTTCTATCCTTACTCCGCCCCTGCCCGGCAGGTAAATTCCCGGCTCGATGGTGAAAACGGAATTTTCCTTCATGGGTTGCCTGTTGTCAGGAACCAGATAGGGGTCTTCATGAACAGAAATACCGAGCCCATGGCCAAGCCTGTGGATGAAGTTGTTTCCATACCCTTTCCTGCTTATGATTTCCCGGGCTATCCTGTCAGCATCAGCATATGTTGTTTCAGAGTTGAGGGCCTCCAGAGTGTTTTCCTGGGCTTCCCTGTCTATTTCATAAATCTCTTCCATCTCAGGCTTTGCCCTGTCAATGAAGAATGTTCTCGTGGTGTCGGAAGCATATCCCCTGTACCGCCCGCCAAAGTCTATTATTATTGGTTCGTACCTTGCAATCTTCCTGTCAGTTGGATCGTGATGGGGAATTGATGAGTTCTCCCCTGCCGCAACTATTGTTGCAAATGCCAGGGCATCAAGTCCTTTCTTCTTAAAATTCTCCTCTAGCCGCGTTGCAACCTCCTTTTCAGTCATTCCGCCGGTAACAGAATCAATGGTCAGTTTCAACGCTTCCTCGGATTTCCTTATGGCAGTTGAGATATTGTCCATCTCCTCCCTGTCCTTCACCATTCTCAGGGATGCAGTGAAACCGTCACCAAGAACCTCCTTCGAGGATGAGTTGTGGAAAAGCGGTGCATAGTGGAAATATGGAAGCACGCCATCTATGGCAACCATTGATGCCCTGTTGCTTTCAAGGTAATCCCTTGCAATGCGGTGCGGGTTCTGGTCATCTGCCCATGGCCTAACATCCTCCACCCACGAATTCAGGCGTAGTTGTTCCTCCATCAGTTTCGGCGCCAGTATGAACTGGTCATCGGGAGTGATGAACATCAGGGTCAGCCTTTCATGGCTCTCAGTTTCGAAACCTGTGAAATAGAAGAAATTAGGTCCCGTGGGAACTAGGAAAGCATCGATTCTGCTTTCTGCCATAAGTTCCCTGAGTTTCTCGACTCTTTTTTTCTGGAAGGCGTAAGTCCCCGACATTCACTGCACTCTCTTTTGAAGTAATCAGCCTGCGGAATTTAATGTTTCCTTGAACATGTTATGCACTGAATCTTTTTTCAGAATATTTGTACAGCCTCATCCACAGGAGGTACGTTATGATCACGATCAGGAAAACCATGAACAGGTCAATTGCATCCACGAATAGCAGATTTCCTTCTGCTATACCTTTAGTAATGAGCATCATGAGCCCGTTTCCCACCGAATAGGTCTTTCCACCTATCTGTGTGTATTCCCCTATCATGAGGCCTCCCCAGTAGCTCCCGAATGCAGCTACAGATCCGGTTATGAGTCCCGGAATTATAGCGGGGAAAGAAAGGTATCTGAATTTCCTGAAACCCTTTATGTTGAAGGTCTTCGTGACAAGCTTGAGGTCCCTGGGAATTGCTGTTGCTGTGCCGTATACATTGAAGAAAATGTAAGCTGCTGCAGAAAGGAATGTCACAAGGAGAACGTTGAAATTGTATGCCAGCGACTCCCCTACTAGTAATGAGAGTTTAGGTGTCAGGTACACCACAATAAGGGGAAACAATATGGGCGCAGGAATGGAATATATCACCTGGAAAACCCCAGTCCCCAGCCTTCCGGATGAGCCCCGGCTTCCAAAATAAATTGCGAGCGGGACCATTATAAGGAAACTTGCCATGAATACGATTGCGATCCTCAGGAGGTCAAAGGCAGTTGCAACCAGCAGTTGCCAGAGCACAGAGAGGTTAGTCAGGTAATCAACAAATGCTGCGCCAAAACCCGCGACAGCCACTAGATATGCAGAAAGACCAAAAATGAAGACCAGAACAGTTCCCACTATGATATTGAGTGAACGTTCGGACATATGCAATTTTCTTGCCTTTTTCTGGGTTGCATTTTTCCCCGCAAATATGGTATTTACGGAATAGACTGCATTCATGCCTGATGACAGGACCTGCGTTACCCTCCCCCCAATGGCAGATACGAAAACGTTCCTTTCCCTCTTCCTTGTTTCTTGCTGTTCATCAGGGACGTTCAGGTCAAAAGTGTAATTTGCAGTCCTGTTTAGAAGGGGATTTATGATAAAGTAGAAATTCAGTGCAATAGCCACCACCAGGAAACCAATCAGGATGAGTATCTGGGAGAACTGGTTTTGCGCCGCAAGTGACACCGCGAGAGATCCAACACCGAATACCGTGTAGTTTGAGGTTCCAATGGAAATAACCTCACTCAGAGTTATGTAGAAAAGTCCGCTGGCAAATGAGGGCATGATGTTGGAAATAATATGGGAAAATGATGCGGGAAGATAGAGGTTCCTGATCCTTGAGAGCATTCCCATATCATATACCTTGGAGACATGGAAATATTCTTCTGGAATGTGGATAGTTGCCTCATACACTCCAAGTATTATATTCCAGATAAGGGCAGTGAATATTAGAAAGTCAGAGGCAACGTTCACGCCAAGGGGCCCCCCAATCCTTTTAATGAAAAATACAAGGATAATGGGGAAGAATGAAATCACAGGTACGGCCTGAAGAATGTTGGTTATAGGTATGATTATGGCTCCAGCCGCTTTTATCCTTGCAGCCAGTATCCCAAGGAAAAGTGCCGCAATAATGGACAGGATCATCAGAAGCCAGATTCTGAGGAAGGTATCCCCGATGGCCAGCAGCATTGTGTAGTAAACACTGTAATCAGCCGCCAGGAATCATCACCACCATCACTCTCCATCCTGTTTCTGTCTATGTGATAAACAGGTCTATGTTTAATGTTGCTATGTTCAGCGCTTTCCCCCGAAGAGGCTATAGAACAGCATTGAAACCAATCCTGCACCCAGAAGTCCTATCAAGGTCTTCGGGCTGTCCACAAGCAGATGCTTCAAAGGTTCCTTGTCGGGGTCGAACCTGTCAACATGAACTGAGTAGCGGTCATCGAATTCCACTGCATGTATGCCTCTCCTGGATCCTGTTATAGAAGCTCTCCAGTCTGCAATTTGGCCCTTTCTCTCCCCTACAGATCGGTGGAAAAGGCCACTTTTCTCTGGTTCAGGCACCCTGATGCCATTGCGGTCAATCTTCGGTATCTCAGCGGAACCATAGGAGAGAACGCTGGCAATCACGCTGTTCCAGAAGTCCGGCGAACTGTCATAATTTCTAGGCAACATTGGATTATACCAGTAATTGTTCAATAGTCATAAGGTTGATCAAAGACATAAAAATAAAAAAATGGGTTGGAATCAGATTTTTTCCAGAATGGCCTCTGGTATCACCATGGAAACAACAAAATTTGGCTCATCGACGATTTCACTGATTCTAAGGTTTCCAGCTGCACTGCAAAGTGCATATGCCTCGTTGCTCTTGAATCCTCTTTCCCCTAGAATGCCAATCATTTCCAGTACTGCATCAGCAGCTGCTTTGTGGAGGTCTGGAGATATGCCCATTGCGACAACCTGTTGCCCGCTGAATTCATCGTCAGAGATCAACCTAGGAGCCTTCACAGTGACTTTCTTGTTAAGCCTGACAACTGCCACAACTTCTGCGGAGGTTTCAACAGCGGTGCCACATACTTCCCCATCTCCCTGAGCACCATGGGGATCAGCAAAGGAGAGCATGCCACCCCTGACATTTACCGGCAGAGTCAACCTTGCCCCCTGGTGCAGGAGCCTGTTATCCATGTTACCTCCAAAGAACTGCGGTGGGATCATCCCATATTCCCCAGAGGGGGGTGCGGTTCCCACAACGCCCAGGAAAGGCCTCAATGGTATTTTTACTCCCTTAAGAGTATTTGTGCGGGATGTTGCAAATCCATCCTTCAGGTCCCAGATTATCAGTTCCTCCTGGAATTTGCCCTTGAGAAGCCCGAAATCACTGAGTATTGCCGTCCATCCCCACTTTCCGGTATTTATCTCCTTGAGCTCAACTTCTATTGAATCGCCCGGCTCTGCGCCTTCTATTTCTATGGGCCCAACTGCGCCGTCGAATTTGCCGCTGTCTATTTTGGACATATCTTTTGTGGTGTAAGTCTCCTCAATCTGCATGGTGGAAGAGTCCGGGATTTTCACCCTGAACTCCTCACCAGGCTTTACCCTGGCCACCGGTTTGTTCGTTGGTTGCCAACTGAAGTGGATATTTTCACTGTCTGTTCCGTCAACGGTCTTCAGATCTCTTCACCTTCTTCCAGTGAAACCTTAATGCCCTTCTTGAATAGGTAAATTACAGCACCAGCTACTAGCCAGACTACCATAAATCCTACTCCAATGAGGACAAGCGTGTTCACTGAGAGGAAAGAACCGTAGAGAGCGAATAAATATATTACGGTGGCAACCAGAGGAACCAGGACATATGACATCTTGAGCTCTTTCAGCTTCCTGAAGTAGAGTGGCAGGGATGTGTTGATGAGTATGTGGTCAATGATGGTCCCTGTACCAGTCCACAATCCCGTGATTATGAAACCGTTGAATGCACCAAAGTACCAGCCTGTGAAAGTGAATATTACAAGGCCGATTATGGTGTTTGTTATAAGAGATATGTGGGGGCTCTTGTGCTTTGGATGCGTCTCAGAGAGCTTGTCTATGAGCATTCCGTCCTTTGCCATCGTGTACATATCCCTGGAGCCGGCGTTTATAATGGCAAGCGTGTCCACAAAACCGCTGTTAACAATGAACAGGAACATAACGGCTGCAATGACCATGCCTCCATCTCTAAGTGCAAGAATCAGGCCAGGAAGGAAGTTGCCTGAGTAGCTTGACATGTTTGCCGGGCCCCATCCTATAGTCATGGCATAGCTCATAAAGAGGAAGAATAGCCCAAGGACCAGTATGGTTACGATAACTCCTCTTCTTATGTTCACATGTGCAGATCTGGCCTCAGATCCCAGGAAAGTCATTGAACCCCAGCCTGCAAGAGATGTGAACGAGAACACGAGTCCCAGTGCAACGCCCTGCCAGCCAGTTGGTGAATACTTTGGCGTGAACACTGCGAAATCAAAAGGATTGTTTGACTTTGCTAGTATTAGGAATGCAACAACAAGGAGAAGCACCATTTCAATGGCTCCAGTGTAAACACTGTACCTCAGTGAGTTCTTTATGCCTGAGTAAGCGAGTCCCAGCGCTGCTAGGGCGACTACAATCCCAATGGGGTACCATGACCATGAAGGGACGTTTATGCCTAAAATTCCAAGTCCGTACTGGGCCGCGAGTGCTGTCTCAAAGTATATGAATGGAGTTGCCCCTATTACTGTATAAAGCATGTAAACCCAACCTCCAAATCCTCCCATTCTCGGACCAAAGCCCCTCTCGATATACCTGTAGTATCCTCCGCTAGAGGCGACCTTTTTCGAAAAAGCATATACCACGAAACCAGCACTGAGAACACCAAGCAATGCAAGCACGTATGTCAGTGGGAGAGCCCCATAGGCAAACGCAGCGGCACCAGTCATGGTGGCTGTCACAGCTATTGCAGGAGCAGTGAATGAAATGGACTGGAAGATAAGTTCCAGGTAACCCACTGCACCTTTGTGCAACTGTCTGTTGGTTGATACCATGACACGAAAGAACATATCACGTATATATTAGTTATCAGTCTCCTGATCCATGGCCGCAAGCTTTACCGATTTGGGAGGGATTATTGGTCCATTTGTTTCTTGATGGTCGTCGGTAATTTTGGTTTTTAGCCCATAAAATATCATATGGGGAGTAAACAAACCATATTTTTAGGTACGCATAACAGATTCCCATGTGTAGCGCTGATGGCAGATGACATTGACGGGGCAAAGGTGGAGGAGAGGTTCAAGTTCCTTCTGATATCCAGGGCTCTTAGGAGCGCTGCCCTCATATTTGTCGCGCTCTCGACGCCTCTTTATCTCCTCAAACTGAACTTTGACATAATATCAATAGGCATAATCTACCTGTTCGTATCTATCACTACCGTTCTCATTTCACTGGGAATAGGAATGCTTGGCGACAGGATTGGCTTCAGGAAAGCCTTGATGATGGGCGAGATTCCTGCAATATTCATCACGGCAGCCCTTACTTTCAGCACCAGCATCTATGTGATCCTTGCAGGGATCATCATTTCAGGCACAACCGGTTCTGCAGGAGCAATGCGTGGAGCCATGTCACCGGGTATGAATGCATATATAGCGACAAACTGGCCTGAAAGTTCAAGCAGGGTCAGGAAAATGGCATTAATCACATCAGTTGCATCCGTCTTTTCAATCATAGGGAGCCTCATTCTCTATTCTTACGATTTTCTCACACCGTTTTATGGTTCAGTGGATTCATTCAGGATCTTATACGGGATCAGCCTAGCGCTGGTCCTGGCATCTCTTGTTTCCCTCTTCTTTATCCGGGAAAAGCCGGTCAGCAAGAAAGAGGAGAGAGTAATGAAGAAGGCCAGCGGCAAGTATGTCCTCAAAGTCTCAATTGCAAACGGAATCAATGGATCCGGCATAGGATTGGCCATAGTACTTCTTCCAGCCTGGTATGCACTGAGGTTTGGTCTTACTGAATCCCAGGTTGCACTCACTTTCCTGGGATCCTATGCAGCCACTGCCATAGGGGGGTTTCTAGCTTCTAGGATCAGTATCTCCGCAGACGGGAAATCGACCCTGAAAGTTGCATGGATTACCCGGGTTATTCAGGGAGGATTGCTGGTGCTCATGGCAATTTCCCCGTTTGTAATAATCGCGATCCTCCTTTATTCCGGCAGATCCCTTCTTGCAGGATTCGGGCTGCCCAGCAGGAACGCGGTCAATGTGAGTGGGCTCCAGGAAGGGGACTTTGGTGCTGGCACCAGCCTTCAGGGGGTTTCTGTAAGAATTTCTCAGGGATTCTCGGGGCTATCTGGATACCTCATGGACATCGACCTTCCCTTCCCCGTGATTCTGGGCGGAATACTCCAGGCTGTGAGCGGTGTAGTATACTACAAGCTCATGAAAAATGATAAATGATTTATTGGCGGCCAGCGGATCAGAGATCCACTTCAAAGATTTTACTGTCAATTGCGGTTGTTTTTGGAAGATCCCCCGGCTTTACTTCATCACCAAGGCCACTTATCTGGGAAAATGCGTTCAGGAATGCTGCAACCTTGATATTGTCCACTATTCCCATGTTTCCAATCCTCACAAACCTGCTGCTGTCCTTTCCAATGCCCTTTGATATTACGATGTCTTTCTCTGCTAGTTTCTTAAGCAGGTCATCAACTGGCATATAGGGTTCCACTGCCACAACTGTGTCAGAGTAGTTGCCCTCTTCCCCGACCACAGAGAAACCATTCTTTTTCATGAAGTTTCTCATGAATGAAGCGGCATCTGCATGCCTTTTCCAGCGTTTTTCCAAACCTTCTTTCTCAAGTATTTTCAATGCAACATGGAGCGCCTTGAAGCTCCCTGTGGAAGGAGTAAATGGAGTCTCGCTCTTCCTCAGGTATTCCAGTGAGGTTCTCAGGTCAATGTAGATGGGAAGGTCGTGCACCCTTACCATTCGGCTTTCACCCTCCTCCCCGATGCAAACTATCCCAATGCCTGGAACAGATGCAAGTCCCTTCTGGCTGCAGCTGGCAAAGGCATGGATTCCCCATTTGTCAGTATAAATTTCACTTGCCCCGAATCCAGAGACAGAATCGACCAGTACCTTGACGCCAAGGCCATTTGCTTCCTGCGCAACTTCCCTGAGGTTCCTTATGGCTGTTCCATTTCCCGTCTCGTTGTGGATTAAAAAAACTGTCTTGGTGCCGGGGTAACGCCTCACAAAATCCTCTATTTCCCCATTTCCTATGGTGCCATTTTCGCCTTTCTTCATTACGTGGATTATGGCGCCTCTTCTCTGGAGGCTGTCTATTGCCCTGTTGCCAAATTCGCCAAAGGTCACAGCGGCAACCCTCTCACCAGGTGAGATGAAGGAGTAAATCATGGATTCCACTGCAGAAGTCCCTGATCCGGTGGTCATTATGGTGTGTTTAGAGCCTGATATCCTGTTCAGGATTTCCTCAGATCCTTTCACGATTTTCCTGAATTCTGCTGACCTGTGGTTCTGTACGTATGCTGATGCCCTGAGCACAGGGTCAGGAACCTCCACGGGTCCTGGTATGAGCATCATCTGTTGATGTCCTCCATTGCTTTCTGCATGTTTTCAAGCGTCATTCTTGCAACCCTTCCCTGAGCTTCAATTGTCTGCGCACCTATGTGTGGTGTTATGATAACGTTGTCCATTGAGATAAGCTCTTTCTCTAGTGGTGAATCGGGGGGTTCCGACCAGAGCACATCAGCCCCGTATCCTTTCAATCTCCCATGTTTCAGTGCTTTTACCAGGGCTTCCAGGTTTACGACCTCAGCCCTGCTGGTATTGATGAGAATGGCCCCATTCTTCATCTTCCCGAACTCTTCTACCCCAAGGATTTCTTTTGAACCCCCCATAAGTGTCACCGAAATGAAGATAAAATCAGAATTTCCAAGCAGATTATCAAGGGAGACATACTTTCCCGAAACCTTTCCAATAAGTTCCTTGGACTCATAGAGGTCGTAAGCAAGAATCCCAAGGCCAAGTGCCCTGAGGTAATTTGCAGTCTGGAAGCCAATCCTTCCAAATCCTATCATGCCTGCTGTCTTGCCCGCAATCTCCGTGCCAGCCTGCTTCACAAATTTTCCACTCCTGAGCTGGCGGTTCAGGAAGCTTATTCTCCTTGCAATATCGATAAGCAAAGCCAGATTAAGCTCTGCGACAGAATCTGTTGAGGACCCTGCTGCTGTTACCACTTTTATGCCCAATCTTTCTGCTGCGTCCATGTCTATGTTGTCGGTACCGATTCCAGCTCTCGCTATGAGCTGGAGGTTCTGGCCGGATTGGAGGACTTCAGAAGTAAGTTTGGTTCTGCTCCTTACCACCACGGCATTATAGTCATGCAGGATTTCCATCAACTGCTCCTGACTCAGTTCGGGCCTGTAATCGACCATATGCCCCTTTTCCTCAAGCCCTGCGATAAGCGACCGTTCCACTGGGTCGCTAATGAGAATCCTCTTGGTTTTAACATCCGCGGCGGCGTTCACGGGCTGTCAGCTAAGAAAGCCTTATAACATTTACTTCTCAAGCCATGCAACTGTTCAGTCATCCAAGCACGATGATTGTCCTTGTGCCGGTGATCCCGTCCATTGAGTCGATGTCCTGCAGCAGGATATCCTTCAGGTGGGATGAATCCCTGGCAGTTATCCTTATCAGGAGATCTGCCTCGCCAGTAATCACATAACCCTGGTCAACATACTCTGTTCTCAGGAGGTCCTCCAGTAGAGTATCCTGTGTCTTGCCAGTCTCCCTGAGCTTCCCGACATCAGCCTTGATGAGGACGAAAGCAGTGATGTTGAGGCCAGCCTTTTTCCAATCTATGTCCGCCCTGTAGCCTCTTATCACCTTGTCCAGCTCCATTCTCTTCATTCTTGAATGCACAGTGGAGAGAGGCATGTCAAGTTTCCTGGCAAGCAGGGAATATTTTGTTGTTCCACGGTCGGCAAGTTCAAGAAGCTTGAGGTCGGTTTCATCCATGTTGTAAAAAATACAATGTAGTATTTAAAGATACGGCAAATTCTTAAAAAAAATACGATATTTTTCGCAGAAAAATTAATCTATGTTCCAGCATCAAAGAGATTGGTTCATAATGATAGAATCGCAAGAAACTGAACTTATCGGGTCCCTGAAACTTACCAGCCAGATCCTGAGATATGTCACAAACTGGCTTCAGGACCGAGGGTTTCTACAGATGCTGCCAGTAATGCTTGGCAGGAGCACGGATCCCCTTGGGCCTGACCCGAACTCATCCATTCTCAAGACAATTGAAGTGGAATATCTGGGGACAACCCTGAGAACCATGAACTCAATGATCCTCCATAAGCAGGTGGCTGTAAGGGATGTGGGAAAAATTTTCATCCTGTCGCCAAACATAAGGCTCGAAAAGGCTGAGAGGAAAGCCAGCGGAAGGCACCTATTTGAGTTTACACAGGCAGATTTCGAGATTCCATATGGCAGGATGAATGACGTGTTTGCCCTGATGGAAGACTTGCTGGAAGGTTTGACCTCGCAAATAGGCATTGAAGGCATCAGGAAGGTTAATGGTGAGCCCTTCGCTTTTAAAGGCCCGTTCAAGGTATACTCCACACATGACCTTGAGGGAAGTTATGGTGAGGATTGGGAATATATGGCCTCCATGGATCATGACCAGCCCTTCTGGGTAACGTGCCACAAGAGGGAATTCTATGACCGGGAAGACGAAAAGAGTCCGGGCCATTACCTGAACTATGACCTCATATACCCATTCGGGGTTGGAGAAGCCCTCTCAGGGGCGGAGAGGGAATACGATTACCAGAGGATCAGAGCAAGAATGGGTAAGGACAAGCTTGCAATGGACATTTATGCATCTTACCTGGAAGAAGCAAGGAAGGGATTTGTGCCTTCTGCAGGTGGCGGTTTTGGGATTGAAAGGCTCACAAGGTTCCTCAGGGGAGCCGCGCACATCGGAGATGTGCAGTTTTTCAGGAGAGTCCCTGGAGAAGTGCCGGGGATATGAACCGGTGCTAAGGGCTCTTCGGGGAGTATCTAACTCTTTTTCCTGTGGCTAATGCAGGCAGTTTTGTATTCTCACATTCCCATAATATCCATACGCCTGCTGATATATACGGTGCCCACTTCGAAGCAATTTTGGTTATCTTCGTATCTGTGAGTTCACCACTTATGCCATAATGCTTCTTCAGCGAATTTCGGAATCCTAGGTCATTCAGGGGCAGGACGTTCAGTCTTCCAAGTGTGAAAATGAGGAACATCTGGGCAGACCATATGCCAATCCCCTTCACTATGGTGAGCTTCTGTACTATTTCGCTGTTGGGCAATAACTCTATGCCACTGAGGTTGAGTTCCCCGCTGAGGGTCTTGCCGCTGAGATCACGCAGGTACCGCATCTTCTGGGGAGAGATGCCAGAAGAACGGAACTCAGCATCACTGAGCCTTGCAATATTCTCTGGTATTACAGGGCCGCCCAATTTCTTCAGAAATTTGTTGTAGATAGATTCAGCAGCCTTCCCGGAAATCTGCTGGTAGATTATGGCCTGCACGAGTGATTCAAAATGGTCTCCTCCTGCTTCCAGCTTGAAGTATCCGATCCTTTTTACTAGTTCCCCCATAATAGGGTCCCTGCCGGATATGCCGGTGAGTATTTCATCTGTGGAAATGTGGCCAAGTTCCAGCTTCTCAGGGTCCATAAGCAAATAGGGCTAGTGAAGGGCAGTTATATTTTTTGCCATTGCCGCGATGGAAGTTAAAATGATTAAAATTCTCTGATGCAATTTTTTTAATATTGGGGTCGGTTTATTACTGGATGAAAATCAGGTGGCTTGTTCTTCTGGTTGTTGTTATAGTTCTGCTGTCATACCTTTCCACAAATTTCACTACCCTGAATCCAAAGCTTGGGCTCTGGGAATCCGCAGGTCAGGGAAACGTCACTTCCGGCACTGTAAACATTCCCGGCCTGGCCAGCCCGGTAAACGTAACAATAGACGCATCCGGGGTCGCCCATATTAAGGCTTCAAACATGAATGACCTCATGTTTGCCCAGGGCTATTACTCTGCCAGCCAGAGGTTATTCCAGATGGAGCTTGAGGCCCTTCTGGCTTCAGGGAACCTGAGCAGGTACATCGGCGCATCAGGAGTAGCTTCTGACCAGGCCATGAGGTTAATAGGCCTCCCGGGCAACGCCTGGACACTGGAACAGGCATATATCAAGAGCTATCCACAGTACTATGGATACCTGCAGTCCTATTCCGAGGGGGTTAATGCTTACATCAATACCACTGCAGCTTCAAACCATCTCGGTTTCAAGCTTCTGGGAATACAGCCCTTCCAGTGGACAGTTTTCTACACTTTGTGCTGGCAGGAATACATGTCATGGTCACTTACTACAGGGGCAGCAGAGCCACTGCAGTCAGCACTCATATACAATGCCCTTGGATACCAGAATGCCACCCTGCTCTGGCCATACTATCCCTACTATACTCAGAATGTAACCGTTGTGCCAGGGGACGGCACAGTCAACGGGAAGAATCTGTCCCAGCTTGGAGTAACACCCAAAGAGTTCTGGTCTCAGAACTGGTATGGGCCTAATGCAACAGGTGTAAATACAAGCCTTCTCAAGACGCTTTCTCCGATCATTAGGGGAGCCCTTGCAAACATTTCTGACCCATTCGGGATGCCTGGTGCCCATGGGCTTGGATCCAATGTTGGAAGCAACAGCTGGGTTGTGGGAGGAAACTATTCCTCATCTGGATATCCCATGATGGCAAACGATCCGCATCTTCCTCTCACCGCGCCTTCAATCTGGATACCTATGCAGCTGGAGGCTCCTGGAATAAATGTTACTGGTTGGGACCTAGCAGGAGTGCCGGGAATTCTCATTGGCCATACGCCAACTACATCCTGGGGTCTAACCACTCCTGAGGGAAATTCTGCCAATGAATACCTGGAGACTCTTCATAACAACAACTATCTCTACAACGGAACATGGCACAGCATGGCGGTGCAGAACTACACTCTTGCCGGAAAAAGTTACAGCATTTATTATACGAACAACGGGCCTGTGATTGCAAGAAACCAGAATTTTGGGATCAGCCTTAACTGGGTCTCCAGCCAGCCATCATTTGATCTAGTGGCTGAACTTAAGATGGACCAGTCAACCAATTTTTCTCAGATGCTAAGTGCACTGGAAAACTGGGGCTCTCCACCGCAGAATTTTGCCATGGCCACACTGCATCATGCAGGTTACATAACCGCAGGGCACTATCCCATGATAAGGGAGGTAGTCAACAATAAAACTATTGATGTAGTTGGCTCGAGGTCGCTGCTGAACGGTTCAAATCCGGCCTATGAACCGGTCGGGAATGTTCCTTTCTCCCAGCTCCCTCAGGCAACAAACCCTGCAAGGGGATATATGTTCGCGCCAAACCAGCCCACTGTGGGCGAGAACTATCTTCACCCATTTGTGGGGGGATTCTGGGCATCCGGTGGAAGGGCACAGACAATTTACCACTACCTCGAGAGCCACCAGAACACCACAATACAGGATATGATGGCGCTGCAGTCCAATGTTTCTGACTACTGGGCTCTCATGTTCACACCATATCTGGTGAATGCACTTCATGGAATGACCATGAACCAGACTGAAACCGCTGCCTTCAACCAGCTTTCAAGCTGGAATTACACCACTTTCCAGAGCCAGGTTGGCATAACCGTGTACTGGTACCTCACTGCGGAAATATACAATATGACATTTGACAAGGTGTATTCAAGTATCAATCTCTCCACTGTACCTGCCCCATTCATCACCTCGGCCATCCATCTGGCCCAGACAGACCAGAACAGCACTTGGTTCCGCGGCAACTTCACTACCCTGGTCAGGGAGGCGTTCACCAAAGAGGTTGTTTTCCTGGGTGCCAAGCTTGGCAACGTCAACAACTGGACATGGGGCCGTGTGCACTTCCTCGAGATTGCCAGCCCAACGGGTATACAAGCACTTGGCATTGGCCCTATTTCAATCTGGGGAGGCAGCCACACTGTAAGCGTGGGAAGTGTTCCAAGGGCTCTCCTGATACCTGAGCCATATGTTTCAGTTGGTTCGTCCTTGAGGACTGTAGCCTCTCCTGGCACAGGACAGTTCTATGGCGTAATTCCAGGAGGGCCTAGCGAGAACATCATGAGCTACTACTTCTCCAACCAGCTTAACCACTGGATAAACCATGAATATTACAACATGAATGACCAGAAAACTGTGGCGGTGATCAGATATGAATAAGGGCATTGTTGCTGCGGGAGTAGCAATCTCTATAGCCCTTGCATATGCATCGCTCTTTACCATACCTTATGCATTCGGAGCTATACTTTTTGGCATTCCCCTGATGGTTCTGAACAGGAAATACTCGGTAATGGCTGGCTTGATCATTGGGCTGGGCTCGGCTTCCTCCATATATCTCCTCTATCCCGTTTCGACTGTATCGCAACTGGCTGGCATAGTCCAGCAGATAATTGGAATACCATCAGCTGCGCTGATTATACTGTTCCCCCTGATGTTCGGTCTCATTGGTGCATTATCCGCACTCCTGTTCACAGGCATAAGGGAAAATCTCCTCATGAGACCAAGTCCAAAGGTGGTACATGAGAAAGAATGAAGGCAGTAAACCATACTGGGAACTAGGCATTGGGAAAATTGGGTTTAAATAAGAATTTACTATCATGAAATGCCCTCCCTGGGAATCCCATTTCAGACCTAGTCTGGGCGCGGTGCAAGATCATGCTTAAATTTGGAGCAATGTCCTGGGATTACAGGTCCAAGCCTGATGAGTTCCAGAAGATGCAGTTATATACCCCGAACCAGTGGGGCGGAATTGCAGAAAGCTTCAAAGCGAACGGTTATGTTGTGCTTTCCACGTGCAACAGGGTGGAATTTTACTTCACTTTTGAGGACCAGGTCCAGTCTAATGATGGAAGTGAGAATCGGGAACACTTATTGCTTGGCGACGATGCACTGAAGCATCTTTTTACGGTTGCGGCAGGCCTCAAGTCAATGTCGGTCGGAGAGAATGAAATTCTCGCCCAGGTCAAGTCTGCGTTTGACAGCCATGTGAAGGCTGGCAAGACTGACAAGCTGATTTCACTGATTTTCAGGAAGGCCATTAGCGTGGGAAAGGAAGTTAGGGAAAAGACCGGCATTTCAAGAGGAAAGACCTCCATACCCGTGATTGCAGTTGATCTCGCCGGAGGGCATCTGGATTTCAGCACATCCATAGTGGCGGTTGTCGGGACAGGCCAGATGGCAGAAACATTCCTGAAATACTTGCAGAAGAGAAACCCTTCCGCAATAACTGTGGTAGGGCGAAACAGTGATAAGGCCAGCCGATTGGCTTCTCAATACAAATGCCACTTTGAGGCCATAGGCAACCTGAAGTCAGTCATCGAAAACTCTAATGCAGTATTCTGTGCAACTTCCTCCAGAAATGTGATAATAACTCCAGACATGGTAAACGGGAAGATCCGCCCCAGGGTCATGGTTGACATATCCAATCCGAGGAACATTGACCCTGATATCGGGAAAGAAGACGCCATAATAGTCTATGACCTGGAGCATATCCAGGAGATTTCTCAGGCCAATTCCGGAATGAAGAAGGAAGAGATACCAAAGGCCCAGTCTATCGTGGACAAAGAATTGGGAAAATTCGAAATCAAGCTAGCAGAATTCAGGGCGGAGGAATTGCTCACAAAGTCCTATACATTTGCCGAGTCCATTGCCCTGAAGGAGATCAGCAGGATGATGAAGGAAATAGGCAAAGGCATGGACCCCGATGAAGCTACCAGGAAATCAGCCTCCGCACTGGTTACAAAAATTTTAGGAAATTACACCTCAGCACTCAAACAGGCCGCAATCAAGGGGGACAAGGACCTGATTGCAACGCTCCAGTCTATATTCCAGTAGGCCTGAAGGTCAGGGTTTCATATTTTCAGATATGCTCTTTATTGCTTCAATGGTTTCCCTGGTGTCTCCATCGCTGTGGGCGAAACTAAGGAAACTTGCCTCCATCTGGGAGGCTGCAATGAAGATTCCGCGTTCAAGCATGCCGTTGAAGTACCTGGAAAACTGCTCCTTGTTTGAGGCGGCAGCAGTCTTTGCATCCACTACCTCTCTCCCGTTGAAGAATATTGTAAACATGGTCCCGGAGACATTCACTCTCACTTCTATCCCCGCCTTCGAGAATGCATTACGTGCTTCAAGCGCAATTCTGTCTGCCTGTGAAGCAGGATTGCTGTAATCTGACTTTTTCAGGATATCGAGGGTTGATATTCCTCCTGCCATGGACATGGCATTTCCTGAAAAAGTGCCCTGCTGGTAGAATCTCCCCGCTGGGGAAACGTTTCCCATTATGTCTGTTCGCCCGCCAAAAACTCCAATTGGAAGCCCCCCTCCCACAATTTTTCCTAATGTGGTCAGGTCAGGCTTCACATCAGCAACATTCTGGTAGGCTCCATAGCTGGACCTGAAACCCGTGATAACTTCATCAAAAATCAGCAGGGTTCCGTATTCCTCTGTGATTTTACGCGCTTCCTCGAGATAACCAACATTTGGGTTCACCACACCCACATTGCCGAGCACGGGTTCCAGTATGAATGCGGCTATGTTCCTGCCGAACTTCTCAAAGGCCCTGTGAAGGGCTCCAACATCGTTGTAAGGGACCTCTATGGTTGCTCTCTGCGTGGGGTCTTCAAGGTTACCGTATGGCAGGGACTCGAGGGCATAATCATGGGAGCCATGGAATCCACCTTCTATCTTGAGTATGAGGGGCCTTCCCGTAAAGAACCTGGCGAGCCTTATGGCATGCATGGTCGCTTCCGTGCCTGAATTTGTAAATCTCAACATCTCCATTGAAGGGATTGCGCTCCTGATTCTTTCCCCAAGTTCCACCTCCAGGGGGCCGGGCGTGCCCAGTGAAGTGGCCTTCCCAGCCTGCTCACGCAAAGCCTCAACCACTTCCTTCCTGGAGTGGCCAAGTATCATCGGGCCGAAGGCGAGGCAGTAGTCTATATATTCCCGCCCATCAGCGTCTATCAGCCTGGACCCTTGTGCAAGCGACATGAACTTCGGATAAGGCTGGTAAAATCTTATGGGTGAATTGACGCCTCCCGGGAAGAGTGACTTCGCCTTAGAGTAAAGAGAATCTGAGGACATAGGTGGACATTGCAATCTGAAATTAATTTTTCTGGGAACACATCAAAGCAGCCAAGTTAAATAGTGTACAGAATGTTCCTGTATCATTGGAAGAGCTTACGACCACCCACCGGTTTCACACATCAGATGCGAGGAACATGGATAACCTTCCAGGAGGTTCTATTGATCTGGTTGTGACGTCTCCCCCATACCCCATGATTGAGATGTGGGATGCCGTTTTTTCTGAGTTAAATCCTGCAATTGGAAAACATCTGGAAAAGGAAAATGCTGATCTCGCCTATGATCTGATGCACAGGCAACTTGACAATGTCTGGACCGAAGTAAACAGGGTGCTGAAGCCAGGCGGGATGGCCTGCATAAATATTGGGGATGCCACAAGGACAATGGGTGGAGAATTCAGGCTCTTTCCATCGCACAGCAGTATTTCAATGTCCATGAGGAAGCTTGGGTTTTACGAATTGCCCTCAATTGTCTGGAAAAAGCAGACAAATTCCCCAAACAAGTTCCTGGGCTCTGGCACAATGCCTCCCGGGGCCTACGTAACACTTGAGCATGAATTCATTCTCATTTTCAGGAAGCCCCCGAAGCGTGAGTTTCCTGGCCAGGAGGCAAAGAATGCCAGGGCTGTTAGTTCTTACTTCTGGGAGGAAAGGAATGCATGGTTCACAGACATATGGGAAGACCTGAAGGGTGCAAGGCAGGACATGCAGGAATCTGTTTCAAGGGCCAGGAGCGGGGCTTTTCCTTTTGAGTTGCCTTACAGGCTAATTAACATGTTCTCCCTTATCGGAGACAAGGTGCTAGATCCATTTGCAGGCACGGGCACAACCGCAATGGCGGCAGCTGCCAGTGGCAGAAGCAGCTGCGGGTATGAACTGGATCCACATATGGCATCAACGGCGAGAAACAGGGTAAAAAATTCAATCCAGTTTATTAATTCAGTCCTGCAGCAGAGGCTTTCAACCCACAGGAAATATGTAAATGACGAGGTTGAACGCGGAAGATCATTTCAGCACTGGAACTCTAATTATGGGTTCAAGGTAAAGACAGCCCCGGAAGAGCAATTGAAACTCTTCACAGTCAAGGATATCATTGAGGAAGAGGATGGATTGGTCCTGAAGGTCCTTTATGAGGTAGTTACAGGGAATCCGGGGACTGCCTAGTTGAAGCCTGGCCGAAGAAATATTTCCAACCTTCCCTACTTCGCACGTAAGTGTCGCTGAACCAGAGTTTGTATTCGAATGCCTTCCCGTTTTCAATTCCCTTTGCCCAGAGTTTTGCTGTTATGACTGCCGTGTCGCCAGAGATGCGTACAACATGATCGCTGTCTTCCTGCCTTTCATAGACAACGCTTCCACTCCTGGCCTCATTGAGCAGATCCTGTTTGGTGAAGATTTTGCCCAGCCCTGTTACAAGGACAAAATCATCTGATAGAATCTCATCCATGGTGCTGGCATCGTTCTCCTCAACTGCCTTCTGGTATCTCCTGTCCAGTTCCAGCACGATTTCCTCATCCTTCCCGGATTGTTTCTTTCCTGACATGGAAAAATCTCCATTACAATTAATATGATTTTAAATTCAAAGAAACTTATTTATTTAAAACTGTTGTGCTATTTTATTGCAGTTGTGGGAATCTGAAGCAGTCTGTTGTATGGTCATTTATTAAGCCTGTTGCCTGCATGAATGAATAGCATATCGTTGAGCCAACGAATTTGAAGCCTCTTTTTAATAGATCCTTGCTCATCCTGTCAGATAAGGGTGACTTCGCAGGGATTTCCTTTACTGAGGTCCAATTGTTGATGACAGGCATTCCTTCCACAAAATCCCAGATATATCTGTCAAAAGACCCAAATTCCTTCTTAACGTTTTGGAAGGCCACTGCATTTATGATGGCCGCGTTGATCTTCAGCCGGTTCCTTACAATTCCCTGATTTGCCATCAGCCTTCCGATTTCCAGGTCCCCGTACTTTGATACAATTTCCGGAATGAATCCATCAAACGCATTCCTATAAGCCTGCCTTTTATGGAGGATGGTTTTCCAGCTGAGTCCGGCCTGTGCTCCTTCCAGAACCAGGAATTCAAAAAGCAGCCTGTCATCGTGTACTGGCATTCCCCACTCCAGGTCATGATATTCCACATAGAGGGGGTCATTCATTGGAACCCAGGCGCATCTTGTAAGGCTCTGGCCCGCTTGAGGCATCATTAAGTGAATTGCAGGGAATAATTGATACTTTTCCCAGTGTCAACCTGAAATTGTGTCTCTTGCCGCTTGTAAATTTGAATAATTTGGTTTATTAATTTCTACGGCGGAGAATATGAGGAAAGTCTGGCAAGCAGTTGCTGTAACATTCATCGTAGCACTTATGGTTTTCAGTCCCACTTTATATTTTCTTCCCAGAGAGCTGAATCTTAAGTCCATTAAATTGGACAATCAGTATCTGCCCATCCGCAGAGACGCAATTCAAAATGGCACTCCTGAGAATCTAAGTGGCATTGGGCTCTTCCACTCCCAAAATGTTTGCCTGAATTGAATCGGAAAATTCCAGTTTGCGGTTACTCAATTGAATTCAAGGTAATGAATGTCAGTGTTTCCAGCATGAATTATACTGTAGGAAACATAACCAGGCCATATGACATTTCCCAAAGGTTTACAGGAGGTGCACTTGACAAGTATAATGGCCCCTCTTATTTCATCTCTGCTTATATGGGTGGTCCCATTCCCATAAGTTCAGTTCCTAATGGCAATTACACCCTCGCGGTTTCAATTTCTTTGTATCAGAATTTAATCTGTTTCCCCATCCTTTTATGAATGAAGTCAATTTCTCATTGCCTTTTATAGAAATTGAAAATTAGGGTGAGGATTTCCCATAACATCTCCTTCCCCATAGAATGAAATCGGAAATCAAGGAATGATTGAAAACGAAGAAGTGGATACCCCTCACCGGTCGGAGTTTCCTCACGCAGAATATCAACCCGATGAGGTACTTCTGGAGAGGATTAAGAATAAATAACTCAGGTCTCTTAGCGAAAGTAAAAATCTGTCTCCTGACCAATGGCCCTTGCGGAGGAAATTTGGCAATCACAAACTTACTTAATAGAGGTAGGGCTCATCGTCTTTAAACCAAATGGCTTTGGGAAATACAATTTGTTTATGAACGAAGTCGGACTTGTCAATGGATATCCTTGATGGAAGTTGAGATAGAATTCAAGGAACCCGTGGCTTGGATAAAAGATCTTGTTGAGACCCATTCCGCCAGCATAAGGATCAGGGACATAAGAATGAGCGGTGAAGGCGTCAAGGACCTGCTTGAAATATTTATGCCCGCCGGAAAGATTGAGGGCCTTTCAACTGAAATGAAGGACAGGAAGATGGTTGACAAGGATAACGTCACAATAATGGACGATAACCATGCCACTGCAATAGTGAACGCACATGAGTGTGCAGTGTGCAAGTCAATCCTCAAGTGGGACCTGTTCCTGACGGAGGCTTACTCCAATGATTCCGGCGACATAATAATGAAATGGCTGGTTCCAGACGAAAGCACTGTGAGCGGTTTCCTCCAAAGGCTTGAGGAAGACGGAGTGAAGTTTGAACTGCTAAAGAAACGGGCATTATCCAAGAGGAGCGACATTACGGCAAGGCAGGAATTTGTGGTAAAAACTGCACTCGAACTGGGATTTTTTGAATATCCCAAGAAGGTAAATCTTGAGGGCCTGTCAAAAAGGCTGAACGTTTCCTATGTAACACTGGCTGAAATATTGCGCAGGGCTGAGAAAAACATTATTTCATCGTACTTCAAAAAGAAAGAGGAATAGGAAATTTCAGGGAAAAGCCTGAAAAATCCATTTTCTTAGTATTTTATCTTCTGTCCCAACAGTTCCCTTTCGAATTCCAGAAGATCGCCGGCTGCGAATGCTGCCGGATATAGGATCTCTTCTTCAAGTTCCACATGGTGGATGAGTTCTTGGGCAAGCTGTTTCGCCCCTTCGTCGGGACTTGCCTTCAGTTCATCCAGGACCTGGTTAAGTTTCCTCGATATTTCCCTGTGCTCTCCGACCATCCTGTCAAAGTGGTTTTCAAACCTTGCAGATGCCAGCTTAAGATTTTCCACGTCTTTGTTTTCAAATTCTTCAAGCCTTTCCTTGTTGTATCTCAGCAGGGGAACAATGGTTTCATTTTCCTCTGCAAGGTGTGTCCTGAAGAGAGTGAGCACTTCAGAATAGATCTGTCCAATTCTCCCGCTTCCGCGGGAAACTTCATCAAGTTCTTCAAGCAACATTTCATGTTCGTGATCCAGAATGCTGTGTTTTTCTGTCATGATGTATGCATTGAGGAGTAGGTATTCTTGGTTATCCCGTAATATGTTGGGATCAGGTTGTAAGCATGTGCAATAGAGCATGAAATGCAGTGTCTGCAGAAAAAAAGCCCTGGAAAAAATGATTTGGTGGGGAAAAGATCAGTAATTGTCCTGGAATGTCTGCTTCTCAACGTTGGTTGTTTTCCGTGTGGTGGCAACCAGTACAAGATTCATAAGATGAAGCGAAACTGAGACCATGATAGCGATTAGTCCAAACAGTGCCACTGGCTTTCCGTAAATGACAGGAATTGCCCCGGAAAAACCAAGGAAGAATGCGATTACCCCTATGTTGAGGAGTACATATTCCTTCTTTACCGTGCTGTTCATGAAGGCACTGCTTCTCGAAAGCCCGGAGGAAAACATGTATGAGAGACCGAATATGATCATGGCCACAAAGCCAAAGAGCCAGAGGACAAAAATTGCATCCCTCTCAAGGTTCATGATACCAAGCATTGCAAAAAGGAAGAAGACTAACCCTGCAAGCAGGTAAGCAAAACTCGTTGCAATGAACCTCAGGACCAGGGTTGAGTCTACACCCAGGGATCTTCTGCTTGTGTATGTATGGGAATTTGAGTTGGGATTTCCGGAGTTGTGGGCCATCACATGAACCTCCCTCCGGATAACTTCTCGAATACTTCAACATGGTCGCTTTCATCAGGAATGGGTGATACAATATGCAGCCCTTCCATGTCAGTAATGGCCTTTATTCCTCTCTTCTCCCCGCCGGGTATTATTACAACAGATCCTGGGAGAAGGCGTTCTTCCCTCTCTCCGAATATGCCTGTTCCGGTACCCCTGAACACAGCAAATACAAGATCGGTTCCTGGGGAATGAACTGGAATGAACTGTCCCGCCTTAATGTAAGTCAGAACGACCTTGTAGTCCTTTCCTGAGTATATTCCCACAGGGTTGAACTGTTTCTCTGAAAAATTCCTCTCCCGGTCAAAGCTGGTAACTTTTATCCTGCTGTTTTCACCGGAAGACTCAATCCTGGTAAAGAATCCGGAATAAGTTCCGTCAGAGTTTGGATGGGAGTAGTATGCACCTGCATCAACCGGGAGTCTCTCATGGGCCATTTGCTGCAGCAGGTGGACCGGCTCATGCCCTGCAATTACCTGGAGCACCTCCCCGGGTTTCAGGGTCAAGAACTTTTCAAATATTCTGTAATGCCTCTCCTGTGGAGGGAGTTTTGTGGCATCTATTAGATTCACTGTTTCTTTTTGCGATTCCATAATCTTATGATTGCCGGGAGAGCATCAACAAATCCCCTGTATTTTTAGGGGACCCCATGGCACTCATGCTGTTGCAGTTTCTTGCAGTGGAGCCTGTGCAGGCATGATGCGCTTCAGATTGTAGGCAAATGCCAGGATAGCAAGGATGATCACATAGCCGGATGCGTAGGATAGAATGCTGGAGTACAAGGAGAATGATATGGTGAGATCCCCTGCTATGCGCATGATGTTTGCAATTGTAATCACTATTAGAGGAAGGTAGGTAACATTATCCTGGTTGGCTTTTTTCTTAAGTGTGAGCGGAAATATTATTGGGCTGTGGGAAACGATGAAGGTTCCAATGAAACCTAAGGCTATGGAATGAGCCGCAGGATCCAGGAACCCGTGTCCCTGTATTAGCTGAAGCATGAACAGTGCTATCCCCAGGAAGAGCCAGATGAAGGAGATGACGATCCCCTTCTGCATAAATGACTGAAGCCTGCTTTTCTTCCTCAACTTCCTGAAGGTTGGATCATAAGCCATGGAGGTCAAGATCACGGATAGGAGGATCGCAATGGAGGCCCCCGTTAATACTCTTGCAACGAATCCTGAGCCGAGTTCAGCGGATGAGAATGCGATTATGACTGAAATCCATGACAGTATACCTAAAACCCTGATCATGGAGAGTTTCATTCCTCTGACAAACCCTAGCTCCATTCTTTCAGCTATGATATAAACAACAGGGAACAGCAGGACCAGATATGAAAACTCAGTGCTGTCAGTTATGAAATGGTTCAGGTTGGCAACAGCTGAAAGTGTCAGGGCAAACACTGCAGCCCCAAATACATTCTTTATGCCTGCCAATCCGGGGTTCCTTCTGCTCGTCATGTAGTGAAAGAATAACAGGGAGGCTGCAATTACCAGCACTAAACCAAGGTACCTGGCTGCAGGATTGCTGATGAACATCCCGAAAGTTGCAATGTATACGCCTGAAAACAACATTAGCAATGTCAGCCGGGAAATCCTGAACTTCCTGCCTATCTTGAATTTCTCCATTAGCTCCAGCTTCTCAGTTAATAGGAAGCCCCCTATTGCACCGAATACCATTAGATCTGGATGGAAAAAAATATCCATGGCTATTGCGCTGTTCAATGGGAAACCATTGTTTTCAGCCAGGGCGGATATTCCAATAATGAGGCCCAGCGCAAGTGAAGCAGCTGAGCAGGCAATTCCCGCATATACTACACGCGGAGGGGATGGCTGTGGCCTTCCCCCTGTTTCATACTTGGAAAAGTTGTGAGACGTGATGCTCCTATATCCATGGATGCATAACAGTCTCCCCTAAAAATTTAGGTTGCCTGCCCAAGCAAATAATGGAATTTAGGTTCGGAAACAGGCTATGCCTGAAATTCTATTATGGTGCCAGGACAACAAACTGGCCTGTCATGGAACCTGTGGAATCCATGGAGGGGGCCCCGCAGTCACACATGCATCCCCATGTATAATTTCCAACAGTGTTGAAATATGTGTAGGCAACCTCTGTTGAAAGCGGGAGGACTGGTATATTGAGGCCTGTGCTGGTTGTGAATGTGTGGGAAATATCCCGAGCCGGAATTTCACTGATAGACTGAGCAGACTTTGATGACAGCTGCTGGGAAATTCCAGCCGCAACGCTGCCGGTGGCGAGAATGCTCCCCCCAACTACACCGCTGGCATTCTCTGCCGATGAACCAAATGGCAGGCTGGTTCCTGGATCAAAATTCACTATTGATATCCTGACCTCCTTTCCAAATGGCACCTTGATGATATTGGAAGATTCCAGCATGCCATTGCTGAGAACGTAGAAGGAGTATATTTCGCCGGAAGCATTTGAGCCTGAGGGTTGCTTCTCTATGACTAGGTTGAGCTGGTAATAGCCTGAGTTCTGCTGGATGTTATTCTGGGCAAATACAAAGCCTATGCTGGAGAAAAAGACCACAATGATGAATGCCACTATTAGTGCAGATTGAATTTTCTCTTTCATTCATGTCGCCACGAAAATAAATGCCTGGCGGTAAATAAATTTTCGCTGTTAAAATCTCTCTTGGAATCAGTAAATTAGCTGCTCGTTGATAGTTTTTATCATTAAATATATTACTTTGATTAAGATAAGCTTCAATGTCGCAGTGACATTTTCCAAATAGGAAGATTAAGCTGGAACAGGGAGTATATGCGCATCAGGGGATGCAATCCCTATGTTTTTTGGGGATATGCATATCCTTCGCAGAGCCATTGTCGTTTCAGGTAATGAAAATGGAAAACCTGAAAGCAGAAGAATATGGACACTTCATAGATGTATATGATAATGAGAATGGTGAAAATTCGCCAAACTTCCTGGAACTAATTGGCATATTCACCAATCATGTTGGAAATGAGGAGGATCTTGTGGTACCATTGCTGGACTATCTGAACATGGAGGTGGATGGCCTTGAGCCAAAACCGGGGAACATTAAGCAGATCGCTCTGGAATTCTCATCACGGTTTGAGCAGATGAAGGAAGAGCATGAAGAGGCAAAGAGGGCGGTGCACAGGCTTTCAGAATTGGCGGCGGCCACGAAGAACAAGAGGGCTTATAACGTGTGGACCAGCCTGGAAAACCATGTTCTCCTTGAAGAGAGGGCATTAAGGCTCGCGGAATCCGCAGCTAAATCCATCCTTCTAAGGGAATGAAATTGAAGGCGAGTTCCATGAAGTCTGAAAATGGAGATAAAACAAAGGACAAAATTGGCAAAACAAAGATAGTGGTTCTTGGAACTGGTTTTGCAGGTTCCGCATTCATGGAAGCCTTCAACAGGAAAATGCCCGTAAAAAACCGTGATGATGTTGAACTGATTGCTGTGAACCACACCAATTACCTGACCTTTTCGCCTCTTCTCTATGAAGTCGCAACGGGCCAGGTTTATGAGCACCACATATCCATACCAGTATGCTGCAACATCACTGATCACGGATTCAGGTTTCTGGAAGAGGAAATCATAGAAGTCAATCCATGGAGGAATGTAGTGGAGACCAGGCACGGGAGCATCAAATACGACCATCTTGTAATTGCACTGGGAACGGAGAACAATGACTTTGGCATTGAGGGCGTAGCCGAGCACACAATGCCTTTGAAGACAATCAAGGACGGGGAGTTGATAAGGAACAGGATACTAAAGTCGTTCAGGGATGCAGTATCTGAAGAATACATGAATGGCTCTGTGGATGGCAAACTCACTTTTGTCATAATCGGGGGTGGTGCCTCAGGAGTTGAGCTGGCTGCATCTATGAAAGAATACGTGGATGATCTCCAGCTTGATTACAGGGCGGATGCACTTGCACCAAGAGTTGTTCTGATAGAAGCACAGGATCACCTGATGAAAGGAACAGGTGGCGATTTTTCCAACAGGCTCGAGAATTTCCTGAAGGAATCAGGAATTGAACTACTACTTAACGCAAAAGTCGCAAAGGTGACAGGTGATGAAATACTTCTTCAGGGCGGAACCGCGATCAGGACCAGCAACGTATTCTGGACTGCAGGTGTGAAGAGTAACCCCGTGGCAGCAATGCTGGGAGGAAGTCAGGTGAATAAAAAATCTGGCAGGATCATCGTGGACCGGTTCCTGAGGGTACCGGGTTTTGAAAATATCACTGTAATTGGGGATAATGCACTCATTGCTTCCACAGGACAGGGCGAATTTGTCCCACAGACTGCTGCAGCTGCAGTACAGGAGGGAAAATATGCGGGGAAAAAGCTTGCAGCAATGATTAGAGAAAGAGAAGACACTGATCCCTTCAGTTACAAAGATCCCGGAATAATGCTTTCTCTTGGCAAATTCAAGGGACTTTGCAAGTTACGCAGTGGCATTATATTATCTGGATTCAGTGCGTGGCTAGCTTGGAGATTAATTCACCTGATCAAGATCAGCACATTCCGCAATAAGGTGGAAGTTCTTTCTGACTGGGTCTTCTCTACATTCCAGAGGAGAGATGTCATTGGTTCCCAGTGAACGGACTGGCAAATGATACAAATGGGTCATGGCAGAGGCATCTTCCCATTGATCCTTTTCAAAGTTCTTCCGCTTTCAGCAGACCGTGGTGAACGACATACCTCATGCCCTTAAGGTATTTCATGATTAAATCAGAAGGTTCACAATACCACCATATGGATAAGTTCTCACCGGCGATTTTGCACAAATCATGACCGGCGATCACACTTAGCAAATTCTTTCTCTGAAGCATTAAAGTTCAATCTTCTCAAATTATGGTTTGAGAATGTGATCAGATACACTTTCATCCACAATTATCAGGAAAAACAACGTGTTCCCAATATAATTTTGTTGTTCTTTTACAGAATTAATTGAACCTGTAACGTGTGAAGCCTTTTGTCTTGTTAATTTCATAAATATAAAATTCAAGTCGATATTAATTTGCCCACTTTATTGATGTACTTTGCAGGAATTGGTTTCTCAAGTTCCCAAACTATACTCATTGGTCTGGTTCCTTCATGTTTTACGTAATGTGCCAGTCCTAAGAATGTATAAGGCGACCCGTTGCCAGCGATTGTCTTTTTATATTCTCTGACAAACAACAGGATTTTGTTGTCTGTGGGTGCATGTTTTATGTATCTTCGACCAGTATTGGAAGTATCAGAGGTTGTGCTTTGACTTTGCCAGTGGAACAATCTATCGCTAATTGCATAGTCTTCGTACATAGTTGTAGGGGAAAATTCCTTTTCGGTCTTGTTAAGGGTAACAAACAACAGATCTACTTTCCTATTTGGAAGGTATTTTACACCTTCTCGAATATCTTTTGGCGTTCTGAATCCCATGGATAATAATATCTGGTCCTTTGTATAATTTGAATAAACCTTCAAAGGGCATACAAAGCCCAAGTCCACGGTTTCTTCCACAAGGGCTATCCTTGTTAAATTATATTCGAGTAAGTCGATTATTTCTTGATAGATAGGTTTGCTTTTTCTGATTTTAAGGAAACCTTCCTTAAATCCCGGAGGGTCGAAAGTTTCATTCCAGATAGTGTAAAGAAACATTTCCAGGGTTATCTTCTCATTTTCTGATATGGCATTAAATTCATAGGTGTCTATATTTTTCATTACAATTAGAATCTGCTTTATCATGCTATGGGAATCTATTCCAGAAACACGCTTTAGAGCATTTAAGAAAACCTCCTCATCATGTTCTTCATAATTGGAAATCAGTCCAGCATCGGCACGCAATCTAGAAAAGGTTGCCTTACAATAAATGTCCAAAGGATCCAAGTGATAGTGGACTAAGAAATTTTCTAGAGTGAGTTTGTACGGTGTATCCTCTTCAAAAGTCTTAATCCTTTCAATTAGACCAGAACGAACTCCGAAAGATTTCTTTATGTTGTCAAGTATGTACTCCCTTGCTTTTCTTTCCAATTCAATATAACATCCTTTTGGAATTTGCACGAATCCATCTTCAACTTGTTTTTGAATGCTCAAATGTGTTTTTGAGACGAGAGCAGCAAACTTCTCTTCAAAATTGTACTTTCTGTTAGCCTGACCAACAAAATCGAGTACAGTGAGGCAATCTTTCCCGTCGGAAAAACGAAGTCCTCTTCCAAGTTGTTGCAAGAAGACAGTAAGACTATGTGTTGGTCTCAAGAATAAGACAGTGTTGATTTCGGGAATATCTACGCCTTCATTGTAAACGTCTACGGTAAAAATGAATTTGACATCTCCGTTTATTAATCTATTTCTAGCTTTTTCTCTCTCTTCTTGTGGCGTCTCGCCGGTGAGAGAAATTGAACTTATCTCCATTTTGTTAAAGAAAGAGGACATGAATTCTGCATGCCTCACAGAAACACAGAATCCTATGCCCTTAATTGAACCCATGTCTGCAGTGTATTCTTTAAGTTTATTGACGATTAAATTTGCCCTTTCTTCAGCTATGCTTTTATTTAATGCATAGAGTTTTGTTAATTCTTCTTCCTCGTACCCGCCTCGCTTCCAGGCTACTTTTGAAAGGTCTACAGAATCTGTTATTCCAAAATACTGGAATGGTGAGAGCAATTTTCTGTCAATGGCCTCTGGTAACCTTAACTCAGCAGAAATATGGTAGTTGAAATATCGAGTAACATCAATACCATCTGTTCTCTCTGGAGTCGCAGTTAGTCCTAGTAGTATTTTTGGTTTATAATATGAAAGTAACTCTTGGTAAGTTGGGGCTGATGCATGGTGGAACTCGTCAATAATGATGAAGTCGTAATAATCTGGACTAGTCATTTCAAAAAGTTTCTGAGAATTGAAAGTTTGGATTGAAATAAAAAGATTATCAAAATCATCCGGTCTTTCATTACCGATAAACAGACTTCCAAAATTGTAATTCTTTAGTACAGTCCTAAATGTCTTAAGACTCTGTTCTAGTATCTCCTTCCGGTGTGCCACAAAAAGTAATCTGTTAGGTTTTCCGGGATTGGAATAGCAGAATCTTTTGTAATCAAAAGCAGAAATTACTGTCTTTCCAGTCCCAGTGGCAGCGACTACTAAATTCTCTTTTTTACCGAGAAACTCTCTTTCAGCCTGAAGTTTATCTAAAATTTCCTGTTGGAACATGAAGGGTCTTATGTCAAAGTAAGTTTCTGATGATTCTGTGTTCTTTTTCTTTCGTTCAAAATTAATTGCATCAATGAGCTTTTGAGAAGTATCCTCACTGTAGAGTTCGAATTCTTTCGAATTCCAATAACTTTCAAAAGTAGCCTCTATCTTCTTCATGGTATCTGGAAGATCCTTTCTAGTTATCTTGACATTCCATTCAAGACCACTAGACATCGCTACATTAGAAATATTGGAGGAGCCAATGTACGCTGTTGAAAAACCAGTCTCTCGATAAAAGATATAGGCTTTTGCGTGCAGCCTTGTCCTCTTTGTATCATATGAGACTTTTATTTTTGTGTTTTCAAGTTTACTTAACTCTGAAATAGCTTTAGGATCAGTAGCACCCATGTATGGAGTTGTGATGATCCTTAACTCTCCACCCCTATGAGTAAAAACTCTTAGCGGATCAAGTAGGAGTCTTATTCCACTGAATTTTATAAATGATACAAGTAAGTCTATTCTGTCTGAAGAGAGAATTTCATTCTTGAGTTCGTCCACTATTTGGGGTTCATCTTCCGATGCCGTGAAAAGTGAGGTTCGAGCAATGGAAGTTCGGGGCCTAGGAAAATGTTTAACATTCGCATCTCTCGAAGTTGGATGATAAACGATTGAAAGTAATTTTTCCAAAGGTTCATTAATCATATAATCTTCAGAATGTCTATCTGGGGAGTGTCTTTCCACAAGCTTCACAATTTCATTAATAAATTGTATCTGCACCAAAGTGGCATCCTTTTTGTCTTTTAAGGAAAATAAAGTATCATTAATTAATTCTGAAATGTATCTAAACAGCGCCTGAGAGATCTCACTGTCTTCTTGTAGTAGGGCGCGTTTGACTTGGTGAGCGTAAGACTTTAGCTCTCCCCTCAATAACTCATTAATAAGTTGTTCGTAAATGCCAGGTTTGAGCATGGAATTTAATTTATACACTCAACTTATCTATATTTTACTTTTGCTATTTGAATAATACGGTTAAACATTTCTGGTGACCATATTTCTTGATTGCTCAAAAAAATTGATTGAGATTCATTTGCATTCGGGGGTCAAAACACGCTTATAGGATAAATAAGGAATATTTGAATTTAAAAAGTGTTAGAAATGCCCTTTTTGAAGTTACACTCATAGCAAAGTGGTTGAATGTTATCAATATCATCACTTCCTCCCTTAGATAGAGGAATGATATGGTCTTCAGTTATCCTATATTTAGCATTACCTTTTGAAGGCGGTATATCCTCCCACTTTCTATTGCAAATAGGGCATCGTTCGTAAGATTCTAGTTTCTCTTTAAACTCTTTAGAGGTGTGACTTCCACTTGCCTCTTTCTTCCTGTTTGAGTAGGATCTTGATCTCCTCTGTCTGCAAGTCTTACAATATCTATGCTCCTTCCCATCGTCAGATACCCAACATCCCCAATTATTGTGTCCTTTACCGCAAACAGCCACAATATTTATTTCATATGTGGTATTAATAAATTGCTATGACCTAATTTTTTTTTGACTCTCTTTGATATCCTGGGGGTAATAGATAAAGTAAATTTTAAAGGAAAGTATCTAAAATCCTTTTCTTGGAGTTTGATCCATTAAGAATAGGTACCCATCCAGAGAAGTAATGAGACTTCGCTTAGTATTATTGGCTACTGAAAGAAAAAGGAACTGGTGAATTTACTCCAACCAAACCAAAGATCCTTTTTTTAAGAAGTTGCTTAAGTGAATGGGGTGATATAGCGACAAAAAACAGTCACTTGCATCCAGTGCACAGGGACCATATTCTGCTTAAATCGAAAGATCTTGAACCTTATTCAGTTTTTCATGAAAATGCGATTCCTATAATGAATTCAAAATCAATATGGCTAAAGTTCAGAAATTTGAACGATCTCAACAAGTCTATTATGAACAAATGGGATCATTTTTCTATGAAAGAATTTCGACCTGATAGTTTGGACTTCAAAGTAATCAAGATTCTCGAAGGGGACTGTTCTAAAACCTATAGGGAGATCTCTGAAGAAACCGGGCGGGATCTCTGGATGATTCGTGACCGAGTTGTGATGCTGAAGAAGAAAGGTATTGTAGGAAAATGCAAAGCCGAGATAAACTACCCTGGAGTTGGCGTTAACTGTAGAGCTTTGATTATGTTTAATGTCCCAGAGGAAAATATCGATCGTTTCGTTTCATTTGCGAAATCCACCCAAGAATTCAAAAGACTGATCATTGCCACCGGTCAACGCAGATTTTACCTAGAAGTTGTCGGCGAAAACTGCAATGGAATAAGGGAATATGCTAGAAAAACGCTTCCAGGATTTGGAATTTATGATGTAGCCTTTGAAGTCATCCTGGATTCTCCGGTACAATAAGTGAGACTTTCCCGTTTCACTGCTTTTCACACGTGTGATGAGGCCGTTGGCAGCTGTCAGTATCCGATATTTATACCTCTAATTCTAATTTTCCAAGGTATGAAGATACTTTTGAACCATCAATGGGAGTATGCATCAACCTGCCTACAGTCTCAATTTTTGTGTAAAACAAATAAACTCTAACGCAAATTTTGTACGCTCAGCTTTTGTGCCTGCCGCTTCTCTGGGAATCATGAACAGTGAGTTTAGTAAACTTGAAGAATACGCAATGCAGACACTTGGCCAGGTTCCGGAAATTGTCAGATATCTGGGCAGGATCAACGAATCTCTTGCTCTTGAACAGTTCAGGGAGAATACTGTCCTTTACCTTGGTCGGACCAATATAAGCAGGAAAATGTCATCGCTGATTGCAATTGCAGTATCTTCAGCAAATGGCCAGAAAGACTCAGTTTCCCTGCATTTCAGGCTCGCCAGGAAATTCGGCGCTGATCCTCTTGAAATACTGGATGCACTTAAAGCTGCAAAAATGGTATTAATGTCAAACTCTATGTCAACTCTGCAGTCCACTCTATCGATATTCGAAAAGAGTTTCCACCCGCCTGAAAAAAGGGAAGAGGTTGAGATTATCATCAATAACATTAAAAAGGAGAGCGGGTTGGATGCCGTGCCGGAGACTCTATCTGCTCTTTCCAGGATATCATTCGACCTCTTCAGCGAGCACCTGAAAGAGAAATCCGAACTCATGTCTCCGCTCAGCCTGAACAGCAAGTCCGTTTTTCTCATCTCCTATGCGGTTAGCGTCTCACTGGGGTCTGAGATATGTGCACAGACATATCTCAAGCAGTACATAAGAAGTGGTGGGCTCTTGCCCGAAATAGAAGATGCAATTGCCATTTCCAGGTTCATAACCGGGAATAGGTCTTTTATCAGTTCTTCAGCCATTCTCAGAGAGTTGAGCGAAAGTGTGGGACAGCAATGAACCAGAGAGTTGCCTTGTCTCCCACTGCGATAAATTCAGAAATTAACATGCTTCAAATCTTCGGTTCAGAGTGGTTTGGCATACCAATATCAACCTTAGCTCTTTCTCAAGTTTATATACTAATTTTCGAACATTATCATGATCTTGTATTCCTCTATATTGGCGAAACCCTGACATTTGCAGCCATAATACTTTTTGCGTTCATATTCGCGATTTGGATTACCCGTGGAATTACTTCAAGAAAGGAGAAGAATGGGAACTCGCACTGGGACAATCTTACTCGCTTGAGTTTCATTTCCCTGATTCCCATAATGGGGTTTGTCAGTAACTCACAACTCCTCTTCTTCTTCGGGATTAATTCTGTTTCAGCGGAGATCTCTGCAGCGGATTTTTATGTGTTCTACGGGCTATCATTGATTCTCGGAGTTCTGTTAGGTTACAGACTGTATACAAAAGAAATTTCTCCGAGAGAGATAAATTACGCAATAGTCATTCCGCCACTGGCTATCGGCACCAGTGTATTCCTCTCACAATACATAATTCAATATTATGGTGGAGCTACGGGCCAGTTCATATCTTTTCTAGTGGTCATGGGACTGGGCATATTCTTCTTTTTGTTCATTTTCATAGGCTCAATTGCTTTGTCCGGTCATGTATCCACCAAGACGCACGATGCCCTGCCAACAACGATGCTTCCAGTTGGAATAGCCAGCCTGATCGTCTTGAATCTCTTCGCAATATCTGGTTTTGGTTCTATAGGCAATACAAGCCTGACCATATCACAAGTCGGGCTGCTGTCTGTAATGCTGTGGGGGTTTGAAATCTGGAATTTCCTTGTGGTCCTTATTCTAATGTTGGTGAGGCCATCCAAAGGGAACTTGAGCGTCTGGGCTTACGGCTTTCCTTTGGGGCTGTTTGCTACGTCGACTATCAAGATAATGTCAGCAATCAATTTTGGTTGGCTGTTTTGGATATTCCTGATGATATCTGCTTTGCTGAACATATTATGGGTTTACGGATGGATCAACACTGCTTTATACATTAGGAAAAGCAGGAACCACATTAGTCAACCTGCTTAGCAAAGACTTCTTTCTTTCTCACACCTTCACAGATCATTCCAGACGAGATGAATCATGGTCAGACATACTAATATCGATTCAAACTTCCTGAAATGCATTGCATGAAGATGAGGAAACTCCTGAGTTATTTATTACCCTTTCAATTTTTATTCTTCGCTTCATTCTTATCAAACAGGGCGTCAAATGTTTTAGCGCGTGACGATTTTCTTTGCCCGTCTTTTACATCGCATACAGACCTCATCAGAAAGGATATTCAGATCGAATTAGAGGCTCTTGGGGTGTTGTTTGAGATATGGGCATACAAAAGTACATTGAAATGAAATTTGAGGTCCTGAGAACGTTTTTTGAAGTAGAAAATAGTCATGAATCGTATTGTGAGCCGAGACCTAGGATTAATGAACCTGTTTATCCTGGCAGGGATCCGTTGGAGTCCTTCAGGACCCATAATAACCATAAGAGCAGGTCATTTTCAACCTTGGCCCGGTATTCCTTTTCAAAACTACAATTTCAGTCTATCTTGTGGCCTTAGTAAGCAAACAAACGCTGAAAATGGATATGTGAATACCTTTTAACTACCATTAATGGGATGGGCCCGACCGGATTCGAACCGGTGACCTCCTCCGTGTCAGGGAGACATCATACCGCTAGACTACGAGCCCTGTTGTCCATAGTATGCAGTTAGACTGCCCTTGGACTTCCCTTGTATTTTTAGTACCTACTTAAGAGTTTTCTGTGGATTGGTACGCCAGAAGCGTCTAATGAAAGAAATTTAATTTAATGTAAAAATAACCATCCATGCCAAATGTCCTACTCCTTCACGGGGGCGCCGGCTCAGATAATTCTTACACTGATGCACTGAACAGGTATGCAAACAGCACTTCTTCAAAGATTTCAAAAGATCCCGTTGATTTCGTTGTGGAATCAGTAAGGCTCATGGAAGATGACCCGTCCTTCAATGCTGGAACTGGATCAGTAAAGAGGATAGATGGTTCAATACAGATGGACGCGGCTGTAATGTCGAACCGCAAGATCGGATCGGTCTCTGCAATAGAGCGGGTCAGGAACCCCGTTTTAGTAGCCAGGGAAGTTATGCTTCAGACACCTCATGTAATGATAACCGGCGATGGTGCGATAAAATTTGCCAGGTCTGTGGGCTTTGGGGATTACGATCCAACAACAGAGCGAACTGAAACAATCTGGAAGAAGATGGTGGATTTCTTCAACGGCAAGGAAGTGGAACTGCCTGAAAGGTATTCACAGTATTACAGATACGCGAAGATTTTTGGCTTTCCGCAGCAGAAGGATACAGTTGGAGCTGTTGCCCGAGTCGGTAACAAGTTTGCAGCTGCAGTCTCAACAGGAGGTTCGTCACCAATGATGAGAGGGAGAGTGGGCGATTCCCCTTTACCGGGAGCAGGCCTTTACGCAGGGGAGAACGGTGCCATTGTTGCCACAGGCATAGGCGAGGAAATTATCAAAAGGATGATGTGCTACGATATTTACACAAAGATTGGCACCAAACCACTTCAAGACATTCTGAAGGAAAAAGTGGAGGAATTCGGGGACATCCTTGTGGGAGTCATAGCAGTATCAAAAGATGAATATGCCTCATATTCCAACAACAGCATGGCCACAGGTGTAAGCACCTGGCCATGAACTCATGGTTGGTTTCACTTCAAGGAAATCGCTATAATACGAAGTCTGTATTGTGGCAACAAAAATACCTGTTTGACCCCAGTATCAAGGTTTATAAAGCAGTAAAATATGCTTCTTGAATGGAATTTGAAAAGTTCAGAACCATGCAATTCCCCAGGGATGTATATGTGGGGCACGGGGTTCTGCCAAATATCATTCCCGTTGTGGGAAGATACATGCGCACAGGTTCCATAATTATTGTCACAGGAAATATCACTTATGGCCTCGCAGGAAAGGAAGTCGAGTCCATACTCCTTGAAGCCGGTTATGATGTCCATGTTATAAGGACAGATCGGGCAAACACAGAGAATCTGGAAAAGATAGAATCTCTGGCCAAGGAACTCAATGCAGGCATAATTATCGGTGCCGGCGGTGGCACAAAGATAGATCTTGCCAAGAAAACCGCATATGATTTTAACGTTCCATTTGTAAGTGTACCAACAACTCCAAGCCATGACGGGATTGCATCCCCCAGGGCATCCATAAGAAGAACAGGCTCAACCCTCTCGCAGGAAGCCTCAATGCCAATTGCCATAATTGCGGACACTGCAATTCTTTCAAGGGCTCCATTCAAGTACCTGAAAGCAGGCGCAGCAGACGTGATTTCAAACCTCACAGCTCTTCTCGACTGGAAACTGTCCAGCCGCCTTCAGGGCGAGGAATACAGTTCCAGTGCTGCAGCAATATCCGAATATGCTGCCAAGGAACTTCTCGAGAAGAGTCACATGGTCCTTCAGGGAGTCGAGGAATCAGTATGGTTAGTAACCAAGCAGATTCTTGCCTCCGGGACAGCTATGGCAATAGCAGGGTCATCCAGGCCAGCAAGCGGCAGTGAGCATCTCATTGCACACGCGCTTGAGAGCATCAACCCTGGCGAGTCCATTCATGGGGAGCAGTGTGCTATGGGTTCAGTGGTCTCAATGTTCCTCCACGGAGGAGACTGGCAGATGCTCGCCTCAGCATACAGCAGGATGGGTCTCTCGATCAAGGCAAAGGACTACAAGATACCTGATTCAGTAATGATCAAGGCTCTGTCCTCAGCCCACACCATTAGGCCGGAGAGGTACACTATACTTGGGGAAAAGGATATCAGTTTAAATGCCTCAGAAAAAGCCCTCGAAATCACAGGAATCATCTAATGGTGCCCGCACCACGGCCAAGATATCGCTTATAGGCGTTGATCTTGCAAAAGAAGGCCTTGAGTTTACCTTCGTTGGCCCTCTTGTCGGCTGTGCGGAATGCAGGATAAAGAACGTTTGTTTTAACCTTGATCCCGGCAGGACTTACAGAGTGCGCAAGGTAAGGGAAAAGGAGAACCCATGTTTTGTATTCAACAAGGACAGGGTCTCAACCGTTGAAGTTGAGGAAATCCCGGAAATCATGCACATGCAGTATGGGAAGAAGCTGCAGGAAGGATCATCAGTCACATTCAAGTCAATGGAATGCGACCACTATACCTGCCCCAACATTGAGAAATGCAATCTTGTCCACATTAGGGAGGGAATAAGGGGTGTTATCAACAAAGTCGAGGATAAGCTTGACTGCCCCAAGGGGTATGACATGAGAAAAGTCTCAGTCAGCCTCCAGTAAACAATTTACTTCTTTACAAACCTGTGCCTTTCCAGGAAGATTTCTACCTTGTTGTCCTTTGATCTTCTTATCTCAAGGGGCATCTTCTCATTATCCATGTAGATGAAGGCCTCGTCACCGTCCATGAGGACGGGCACGGAAAAATTATATTCATCGCTTCTCAGTTCAAGGATCAGATTTCCCGTGGAACCTTCCTTTATGACCAGGAAACTGAAATCCCTGTAGTCACCATACATGCCAATGAGATCTTCCTTCAGGCTGTCGTGCTTTACGAACGGGAGATCTTCCGGGCCCGAACCTTCAATGAACAATGACAGCGCATAGAATCCTATCTTCGAGTTGGGAGCTTCTGAAACATTTGCGCCTATTGAAACCGCCACCCCGTAATCCTCAAGGAATCCAACGAAACCTGAGGATGCGCCAACCGCCCCTGAATGCTGCACCATCTTATGTCCCAGGAAATCATCCTGGATGCTCCAGCCGTATCCATAATGGGATTTTCCATACGGTCCGCTTTCTGCAACAGTGAATCTTGGTTTGATGGACTCCTTCAGTACGTCTCCATCAAAGAGGCCATTGTTTCCGCCAGTCCAGAGTGAAACATATCTTGACAGCTCTTCAGAGGAGGTTATAAGCCCTCCCGGTGCAAGCACCGTTGCATGATCGGATATCCCTGCAGGTATCAGTTCTCCGTCTTTCCTGATGTAAGGAGTTGCATGGTCGCTGTCCTTGAAAGCCTCGATACCACTGAATGTGCTCCTTTTCATGTCGAGCGGTTTGAGGAGAATTTCCCTGACACACTGCGCATATGGTTTACCGGTTACACTTTCAATTGCCCTTCCCAGAAGGGTATATCCCTCATTCCAGTACATGAACTTCTTCCCGGGAGGGCTGTGCCTCTCTGATGCCGCACCATTCAGGAAATCCATGAAATCATTCATGGTTTCTAGAGGAATGTTTGTTGTATCTCTCCCAAGATCACGGAAAAGCACAATCTCAGCTGCATTGACTGAGGCAATTCCGCTGGAATGGTACATAAGATGTGACAATGTGGTTTTGTGAGCGTACTCATCAACTTTGTAGTCATCCAGATAATCGGTGATGGGCGATGAGGTCTTTAGAAGTCCCTGTTTCTCCAGCGAAAGGATGCACATTGAGGTTACAGACTTGGTGACCGAGCCCACGCCATATAGCGTATCCTTGGTTGCCTGCTTGCCACTTTCCAGATCTCTCCTTCCATATCCCCTGGAAAAGATGGATTTTCCATGATGTGTTATTGTGAGAGAAAGGGCAGGAACTCCTCCTTTCTGCATTGTCCTGGAAACGTACTGGTTAAGCTTGAGGATCTTATCCTGGGAAAGTTCGATGGAAGAAGACTTTGACATTTTATTTCAGTTTAAGTATTGCTTTTCTGTTATTACAATCTTTTTCTTCTCAATATTAGGAATTTGAAGAAGGTGCATAAGCACCCCCTGTCCTAATGAACAGAGCCAGTTCTTCAGGGTCTTGAAACTTGAGTGATATGGAAGTCTTCCACCAAGTCCAGGATACTTCCCCCACGGGTATGCCATTGCTGACCAGTACTGCATGGAGGTCAGAAATATTTGCAGTCCCATCAGGGAGGACACCGATTCTGGACTTGCTTAAGTCAAAGTATGTGAAATGCCTTCCATGGGACTGCCTGATACCGAACACTGCGTTGGATAATTCAAGTTGTCCTTCAGTATAACTCCTCTTCCCAAAATGCAAGGGATGAATAAAGCAGAGGGAGAACAGCGCCACAAATACCACAGCCAAGAGTGCCAGCGATTCCACCAAGAGGAGAGAATGGCTTCTGAATATGATGTAAATTGGCAGCAAAGGAACTAGAATTATTGCGGGTGCGAGAATATACCACAATAGTGGAAGATTTATTCTCCACTGCACTTCCAGCACCTTGTTTCCTTGAGGTCCCATCTTCTTGCTGACAATATTCAGGTACGCAGGATATTTAAAGCTTGACTGTTGTCACCGGTTTAATTACCCGCGAAGATGATAAAAGGCCACAGGTAATGCAATTCCGAATTTCAAGGGAAGTCAATAAAATATTTAGTCCCTGATTTTTCATCGGTCTTGTGCACCTTTAAAATATTGCCATGATATGGTCAAATGCTGATGTCAACGGTCAAAATAGGGCTTATAGGCAAACCCAATGTGGGTAAATCCACACTTTTTTCTGCTTTGACTAAGGCTCCTGTAGACATTGCCAACTACCCATTCACCACACTGAAACCAAATGTAGGCATTGGCTGGCTAACAGCTAAGTGCCCTGAAAGTGAGATCGATACTAAATGCACTCCAAGGGAGGGAAGCTGTGCCAATGGCATCCGCTACATACCGGTTGAAATCATAGATGTCCCCGGCCTGATTCCAGGTGCCAGTGAGGGGAAGGGCATGGGGAATGAGTTTCTAGACAATATCAGGGATTCCGAAGCCATTATCCATGTCTTTGATGCATCCGGAAGAACCGCACCCGACGGGACCCCGCTGCAGGAAGCCAGGGATCCAGTTGAGGATATTGTCGCCATCGAGAATGAAATGATAGCATGGATGGCAGACCGCATCTACAGGGACTGGGACAAATTCGCTAGAAAAGCTGATGCATCCAGCGATAGAGTGGAGCGGATCCTGGAGACAAAAACTGGAACATTCGGGGTAAGGGAAAAGCAGATTTCCCTCATTCTTACCAAGGATGCATTTCCAGCCAAACTTTCTCACTGGGAGAGTTCACATGCAACCACTTTTGCATCCCTCGTTTTCAGGCACGTAAAGCCTATCATCAGGGTAGCAAACAAGTGCGATGCTGCTCCTCCAGAGTACATCGAAAAGATCCGGAAATTTGACGGGAGCATATACTTTATTTCCGGTGAATACGAACTCATCCTGGAAAAAGCAATGGGTGCCGGCCTGATTAGCACCCTTGGAAATGACTTCAAAGTTTCAGAAAAGGCTAATCAGGCACAGAGGAATGCACTTGAAAAGATACGCTCTTTCCTTTCAAGCCCATTCTTAACCAGGATGGACCAGATACTTTCCCATATTGTCAGGGATGTCCTTCGGTACGTCGTTGCATATCCGGTTGCAGATGAGAGTACCTGGGGCGACAAGAAGGGAAACATCCTTCCGGATGCATTCCTGATGCCATACGGCACAACTGCTCTCGAAATGGCATTCAGGGTGCATTCTGACATAGGAGAGGGTTTCATAAAAGCCATCGATTGCAGGACAAAGAGGGCAATTGGTAAGGATCATGTCATAGAGGATTCAGAAGTAATCCGGATCGTGTCCAAGGCCAAATAAGTCCATTCAGGAAGCATCACCCAGCAAACTATTTATTTTTTAACCCGCTGTAATCTTAATGCCTTATAGTCCGCTCTGGAATGCGGGAAAGAAAGGATCGTTTCTGTCAATGGCAGTAGCACTGGTGTTGACTGCAGTTGGCGCATACCTTACCTACGCCTCCATCGGAATATTTGCTTATAATGCATCTGGGGGCACAATAAGGTCATCAGCAAAATCGGTACAGGGCACACTGATTCTGATCATAGGAGTGGGCCTGTTCATATTTACATTATTTGACTATTTGGTGAAATACAACATTGCCGGCATTAAGAAATCAATTCTAGGTGGCCTTATTATCTCTGCCATCTCGCTTCCTTTCCTGGTCTACTATAACTTCTACGTCAGCGAAAGTACACTCATTGCTGGCAGGATATACACAGTATACCCCTATGGACTCCAGCCAGCAATCCCTTTCATGCTTGGCCTGTTTTTCTCCTTCATTACATGGCTTCTTTACGTTGGGAAAATGCACGGGAATATCAAGATAAAGATTCTATGCATCAGAATCAGGAAAGAAAAATGAGCCCGCGCCGGGTGGTTCACAAATTCCAGGCATGGGAAATGGCGAACCCGGAAATTATTCAAATGCGTCTCATATATGGAAAATTATTGGAGATCAAGGCAATCAAAGGCGTTAAATATCGTTTAGCATATCCCATGGCTGCTCAATTAAATTCAAGTAAATCATAGGTGGTATATTGGCGAACGGTATTAACGCTGGAAACAAGCTGAAATCAACAAGAAAAAAATTCAGATGGTCTGACTCCAAATACAAGAAGAGAGTCCTTAACCTCAAGAAGAAGAGCGATCCTCTGGAGGGTGCACCATCTGCCAAGGGAATAGTTATCGAAAAGATTGGCATTGAGGCAAAACAGCCTAACTCAGCCATAAGAAAGTGTGTCAAGCTCCAGTTGATCAAGAATGGCAGGCAGATTACTGCATTCGCACCAGGCGACGGAGCCATCAACTATATAGATGAGCACGACGAGGTCACAGTGGAAGGCATAAGGGGAAGGCAGGGAAGAAGCAAGGGAGATATCCCCGGAGTGAGGTTCAAGGTTTCAAAGGTCAATGGAATCTCACTGCTTGAGCTTGTCAAGGGAAGAAAGGAGAAGACGGTGAGATAATGCCGGAACTAAAATTACTAGGAGAATTTCCAATAAACGATGTCCAGGTCCATGACGCGGGCCTTTCCAACTATATCAACCTCACAGCCAACGTGAACCTCCACAGCGGTGGAAGGTACTCCAGCTATTCTGCCGGGAAGAGGAACGTGAACACCGTTGAGAGGCTTCTCAACAAGCTCATGAGGTCAGAGAAGTGGACAGGCAAGAAATACAGCGCTTACAGAGTGCTTAAGGAAGCTTTCGACCTGGTTGCAGAGAAGACAAAGCAGAATCCGGTCCAGATTCTTGTCAATGCAATTGAGAATGCAGCCCCGAGAGAAGAAGTCACAAGGCTGAGGTACGGCGGAATTGCAGTGCCGAAGGCAGTGGATGTTTCACCTTCAAGAAGGGTGGACGAAGCTCTCAGAAACATAGCCCTGGGTGCCACAAACGCTTCATTCAAGAGCAAGAAGCCAATTGCAAACTGCCTCGCAGATGAACTTATGAATGCGGGAAGAAATGATGCATCATCTTTCGCAGTGAGCAAGAAAGAAGAGATTGAAAGAATAGCAGCTTCAGCAAGGTAAAGCCTTTATTTGGTTTTATTAAACCACATTTTTTTATTATCCCCTGCAGTCCTTACGCTTTCAACAGAATTGCTATCTGGTCTTATTTTTGAATGCATGCCAGAGAATACCGGCAGGATGCCAGAAAGAACAGCCGCCCTGAGCTTTGTAGCCAAATGCAGCAGGAATAGCGTCCAAACGGTGGAATCCTGTAGTTTATGGTCAGGTCGGCCAAACCCAAAATAATGTGAAAGGAGTGATGTTCAGGAATTGGCTTTTTTGTTTCTCAAAAGAACTGCAGCAAAGTGGCCAGAGCCACAATTACTATCAGTAGTGCAAGGGAGAGGAATGAGAAAAGATGTGTCACCCTTCTGATTTTCCTCATCTCTTCAAGCTTGCCTTCCCTCGCAAGCTTCGTGATCTTCTTTCCATGATACAGGTTGTTTGTGTAAATGATCAGAATATCCACTCCGACAACTATGATCTTTGCAAGGAGCAATTTCCCCCCGGTTGTGTCAAACAGTGCAGAAAAGCTGCCAAGGTACCAGGTGGCATTGTAGATCCCTGTTACAATGAGAATTCCCAGGGATATATGGGTGAAGAGTGCAAAACGCTTTGCGATCCTTCCAACAATCCTCGTCCTCTCCTTCTCGTCATCTGTGATCTCATATGAGGCAGGCCAGACCACGAGCCAGATGAAGAACGACCCGCCTATGAACAGTATAGCGAAGAATATGTGGACTGCAAGGATGATTGCGTCAAGAAGGATCATCTATGGAGCATCATCCCAAATGATTAATTTGTTTGCGGCTCAAGCACAACGAAAGTGGAAGAGATCAATTTCATGTTGTGCATAATGGTTTTAACTCTGCAATATTTAGTCAATGGATCAAAATGTCAGTTGTGATAATCGAGGACCCGCCGAAGGATATGAGGCCTGAAGGCGCTATCCGGGCAGATGTCGCATGGAAACTGTTCCTTCCTGATTTCATGGGAGATATACCGGCACTTGGAAAGGGAAGGATCGAACCCATAAGGCACTGGCTATGGGGGGAACTCTCAAGGAAACAGGGTTTTATGAGGGGGGAGGAAGTTCCACCAGCTTATTTGCTGGCACCGCCGCTTACACCTGAAGGAAGAGAGTTTCTCATAAGGACATGTTCCCTCTGGACAAACAAAGTTCATCTCATACAGGCAATGGGAAAGAATGTTGACCTCGAAGTAAGAGGTGAAAATTTCTGGACGCCACCAGTGGTAAATGTGAACGCGACTCCACGCGCACACAGTGCCCTGTCAAAACTCACAAATGAGGACGAGGATGGCCTGGATACGCAATTCTCGCCTATACTGGGTGCCGGAAAATCCTATGTCAGGGCATACACAATCCAGCAGCATGGGACTTATTCAAGGTTCCACAGCCACTCTGCCAGGGAGGAACTATACCTCGTGCTCAAAGGCAAGGGTACCATTCGCATCGGTGAGCACAGAGTCTCAATAAATGAAGGAGACCTCATTGCCAAACCGACAGGGCCGGACATATCCACACAGTTCCTTGCAGACAGGGGTGAAACCATGAGAATACTGGACATCGAGATATGGCCGGAGGATGAGAGGATATCCAAGGATGCAGTCCTTTACCCTGATCACGAGGAACTCGATCTCTTCGGGCAGGGCTGGTATTTCACTGTCCCCTCAGTAACTATATCAGACGCTCTGGACGCAATGACCCATTACGATACAGGATACAGGCGGAAAGCTGATGGAGGCTGGGAACCAAAAGACATCCCGGGCCAGAAAAAAAGAGAAAAGTGAGGAACTAAAACTCCAGTTCCTCAGATTTCAATACCCTGGCAAATTCCCCGTTGATGGAAGCAAGGTTCACATCGTGAACAACCTGTGCCGGTATTTTTTCCCCATTCATTCCCGTAGCCTCATGGGCTGCGCAGGCATCCTCTATGACGAATGACTCAAAGCCGAGGTTTCCAGACATTCTTGCAGTGGTGCTGACACAGTGGTCAGTAACAAGGCCCATGTAATAGACGGGTGGATTGCCCATTTTCCTGAGCACCTTTTCGAGGTCTGTTCCTATGAATGCACTGTTTACATGCTTTGTAATGATCATCTCTCCTTCCAGGGGTTTCACTTCATCCCTGAACTGGAAGGTCTCCTTGCCGCTGTGGAGCAATGAATTGGGATTCTTGGAGTCATGTCTCACGTGTATCACTGTGAGGCCATGTTTCCTGAATTCACCAAGTACCTTTTCCATCATCTTTTCAGCATCGGGGTTGTTCCTTACCCCCCATCTTGGATCTGAAAACCCCTTCTGCACATCTATTATAACCAGGACTGAACCCGGTGCGACCTTCCCCATCAACCAAAGATGGAATTCTCGATTAAAGAGATTGCTAATCCCAAAAAGCCTGGCTTTATACCGCAGGTGAGAAAGGTTGCGATATAGGGAATTAAGCATCCACCAGCGACTTCCGGCAGAATCACATGAGGTCAGTGTGTTTGCCCGAAATCTCCTCATGCGTCCTCGCTGGCTTCAGAAGGGGCATGATCTAGGCCCCTCTGAGATGCTCATCACAGGTTGATCTTCCAGTCCCAAGGTTATGCGCAACATCACCAGCATTTACTTTTCTCGGGGTTGAGAAGTAACCCAGATCATAAGCCTTCTCAATGGATTTTCTCTGCATTCCTGTCATGCTTGATATAAAGTTCGTCATTCATCCACTTGGGGGAACAGTATCCCCGTATGGAGTGCACTTTCTGGTGAGTTCATCGGTTCCCAGCGCATTGACGGATTCAATAAACCTGCGTATGCTATCTTCGCCTGTGCTAACCATCCTGTAATAGCTCCAGCCGTCAATGAAATAAGCAGGGTGCACGGGGAAGCCGTCATGCTGGTGCATTACATCCCACACATTGGTAAAAGTGCTGCATGAGCATCTCAGCTGCAGCACAAAAATGCCGTTACCACAGTGGTGTACCTGGCTGGTCAGATCATGTCCTTTCACCAGCTTCTCCATTTCTGATATCAAGTCTTCCTGGCTGTCCGGCACTTCTATTATTTCAGCATTCCAGATATACCACATGGAAATTCTGCTACCCGCGTAGTTCTCTGAAATTTTTGCAAATGGGTTTTCATATTTGATCCTGAAGCTTACCTCCCAGAACACCATGTTATGCTTAAAGGGCACCCGTATTAAATTTTGGACAAATTTCCGACATATGTCGGCACTATACTTATGCAGAGAGCACAGCTGGCAATATTCATGTTTGTTCCAATTAGAAAGGATGTATTCAGGTGGGAGACCCCATACCCACTCAACAGCCAGAATCTGGTTGGACACATAATCCTCAGGGATTCAGTGTGCATACTCGTTGATCCCCCTCATGTCCCCGGGCTCGTAGAGGCAGTAAAGAGGCTTTGCGAGACAACGGACATAGTCCTTACTTCACAGAACCACCTTAGGGGAACTGCATATATCGCATCCATGACAGGAGCAACGGTCTATGTGCCTGAACAGGATGAGAGCGCAGTTGAACCTGGAGGACTGCTTGCATTGAAGACCATAGGCAATTATGAGAAATATGTTGAAGGTGAGGTGCTTGGCATGAAGGTCTTCAGGGATTTCTATGATTTTGCCCTGCTCACTCCTGAAGGTGAACTGATAGTTTCAGATAATGCACGGGGAACACCAGAGGGAACACTGTCGCTGTGGCCCGAGTCAATGCCTGATGTTCCTCCAAATCCTCCCAATGAGAACATTCACAGGGAATTCAGGCAACTTGTTGCAGAATCCGGTGCAACAACCCTGCTGTCCGGACATGGCTGTGACATAATAGGGAACCTGCAGGAACTGGCAGAAGGACTTTGAACTGTTGTAAGGATATGAGAACACATGTGCCCTCAAATAATCCCTACCTGATGTAAATATCACGGAAAACGCATTTGTTCCCTTGATGTCATAAGGGTTTTAGCAAGTGAACAATAGAGGTATATAATGAACAGAGAGGAATTGCTTACAAAGCCCGTTAAAGACATTAAGATAACCGGTTCTACAACACTCAGGGAACTCATAGGGCAATTTTCACATTCAGGAGGGTTCACTTCCGCAAAACTTGGCACTGCTTATTCAATTCTTGACAAGATGTTCAGGGAAGAGAACACAACTTTCCTTTCTTTTCCCGCCGATATTATTTCCACTGGAACCAGAGGGCTCATAAATGAGATGGTGAAGAGAAAGCTCGTTGATGTCGTAATAACCACAAACGGCACACTTGACCATGATATCGCCAGGACCTACATGGACTACTATTGTGGCACATTTGACTACAGTGACAGGGAACTCAAGCACCTCTCCATAAACAGGCTGGGGAATGTATTTGTTCCAGACGAGAGCTATGGAGTGATCATTGAGGAGAAAGTGCAGCCCGTACTCGAGGAACTGTACAAAAGGAAGAAAGAGTGGGGTGGTGCCGAGCTTCTCCGCGAGTACGGCCTTACCATGAAAAACGATTCTTCCATTCTTTACAATGCTGCGAAAAACAATATTCCAGTGTATGTGCCGGGAATGACGGACGGTTCATTCGGATCCCAGCTCTGGTCCTTCTATGAAGGGAACAGGGATTTCAAGATCAACCTGCTCCAGGATGAGCACGAACTCTCAGACATCATTTTTGATGCTAAGAAAACAGGCGCGCTGATGCTGGGAGGCGGGATCTCCAAGCACCACACAATCTGGTGGAACCAGTTCAGGGGAGGCCTTGAATATGCCGTCTATGTTACAACCGCCCAGGAATTTGACGGTTCACTTTCAGGCGCGAAGCTGGAGGAGGCAATATCCTGGAAAAAGATGAGGGAGGACGCAGACTTCGTTAACGTCTATGGGGACGCAACTGCACTGCTGCCCCTGTTGATAGGGCCTTTTCTTTAGATATACTTCAGCCATTCCATTATTGGATCATCTTCGTCCTGAAGCTCAGAACTGGTTTCCCCGAATGCGCTTATGGTCTTGAAGCGGTTGAAGTAGATCCTACCGTCCTTTTCTATCCCGTACATTATGTGTTCCACAGACCTGCCATCCGGAAGGTGTGACATCGCTTCAGGGAATTCCGGCGAGAAGTGGACTTCTATCTTGTCCCCGTCTTGTTCAAGCCAGTATGAATTGTTCTGCCCTATGTGTTTCTTAAGCCTGTCTGCTTCTATTGAGGGACCCATGCTGTGGCATATTTTCTGATGGCTATAATACATTGCCATTTTCCTGTGCTAAGAAGGAAAATCCATTTTTAGCCCAAATGCATGTATACATATGCACTACATTACAGAGGAAGAGGTGGCAGAGCACCTGGGAGTCAGGGAAACAGTGGACATTCTTGAGGAAGCATTTGAGTCATATTCCGCAGGGACATCATTTTTCAGGCCAAGGGAGAGAATAATCTTTGATGAAACAGTATTCAATACCATGCCCGGGGTATTTCAGCACAGGCACCTTGCCGGACTGAAGACATATATCGCAAACAGGAACGGTGCAAGGTTTGTCGTCCTGATATTTGACACCATGAAATCTGAGCTTCTTGCTGTCATAGAGGCAAACAAGCTTGGGCAGATAAGGACCGGGGCACTGCCGGCCATGGTGACAAGGAGAATGCTCAGGGAAAAGAACCAGGGATTCTGTGTAATAGGTTCAGGGTTCCAGGCTGAGACTCAGCTGGAGGCCATGGCCTCCGTATTCAAATTAAACAGCGTATCAGTATATTCCAGAACTTTTGCCAATGCCAGGAAATTCGCTGAAAAGATGCAGAGGAAGACAGGGCTTGAGGTAAAGGCGTACGAATCAGCAGCGGCGGCCCTGAAAGATGCCACTATTGTAAATTCAATCACAGACTCCATGGATTCCATCTTTGCTAGAAAGGATCTTGGAGGAGAATATCATGTCAACCTGTGCGGCGCCAATAATCCAAGAAGAAGGGAAGCCTCCGAAGATATTCTCCTTGACAGTGACCTCATAGTGGTTGAGGATATGGAACAGGCCCTGAAGGAATCCGGCGAAATCATATCGCTCAGGAAGAACCATCCTGAAAAGAAATGCACTGAACTTGGGGACTTCATGAAGATGGACAGGAACAGCCTCAGTGAAAGGAAAAGGACAGTGTTTAAGTCCATGGGTCTAGGGCTGGAAGATGTTGCAGCTGGTTATGTTTTATTGAAAAATATGAAAATACTGTAAACCCAAAATCATTTTTTCAGTAGGTCTTCCAGCGCATCATCCAGTTTGGGAAACTTGAACTGGTAGCCTATTTCTTCTGCTTTTGCCGGTACAACCTTCCTGCCATTTGCAAGTATCTTCGAGACTTCCCCCATCATGAGCCTGATTATTGTAACCGGAATTGGAATCCTTGAGGGCTTTCCCATGGCTTTTCCCAGGGAGTCCGCAAAGTCTTTCATGGTAGGGACATCTGGTGCGGATGCATTCATTGGGCCTGACACATTGTCCAGGTCCATTGCATAAAGAATCATTCCCACCTCATCTTCTATGTGTATCCAGGGGAACCACTGGTTGCCGGGCCTTATTGGGCCGCCAATTCCCTTATTGAAAGCGTTCATGAGCTGAGGCAGTGCCCCATTTTCCTTGTCCAGGACCACACTTGTCCTGATGTTTATCACTCTTGTTCCGCAGTCCCGGGCTTTAAGTGCCGCATTTTCCCAGTCCTTCACAAAAGTACCCCAGAAATCCTTCCCTGCAGGATATTCCTCTGTAACGGTGTCATCGTTGAATGTATCGTACCCGTAAATACCAGCAGCAGACCCGTTGATGAACACCTGAGGTCTTGACTTTGCGCTGCAGATTGCCTCCGATATTCTTGCGGTTGCCTTCACCCTTGAGTCCACTATTTCGGCCTTGTAGTTCCCCTTCCACTTCTGGAAGATTGGGGCTCCACTGAAGTTGAAGACCACATCAGCGCCATCAACATGCTCCTGCCAACCATCCTTAGTGTAGTCCCAGTGGTACTGTTCCTGTACCTTCGGGAAAAGTGTCTTGCTCTTTGAAATGTCACGTGCAAAGATCCTTATATTCCAGCCGTTGTGGGAAAGGCTCTGAATAACAGCCTGCCCAATCTGGCCTGTAGCCCCGAAAATAGCAGCTGTCCTTCCACTGTCCATGTATTATTCAACTCATCAGGTTTATTTAATATTCCTAAAATTAGCTTGTATCTTTTAACAGAGTTTGGAAAATTGAAAAAATAGAGTCTGGAGAGTTACGCTCTCTCCTCCGGGAGAATATATTCCGGCCTTATGGGCGTCTCCAAAATAAGCTTGCCAGTGGCCAGTTCGATTGCCCTGGAGAGGGCTATTGGCACGCCTATGGTTGGCGCTTCGCCCAATCCCTTTGCCTTGGAAGGCAGGGGTGATTCTGATTTGTAGAACTTAATCCCAAACTTTGGCACCAGGTCAGCTGAAAGAACACCTGCATCGGATATGGATGTGATCAGCGGCAGCCCATCCTCATCGAAGGAAAGCTCCTCTGAAAGCGTCTGGCCAATTCCCTGGACAGCCCCGCCGGCATTCTGGCCTCTTGCATTGTCCGGATCAAGGACTCTCCCTGCATCATAGTAAGAAAGGCATTCCTTGACCATGACCCTGCCGTAGCTGTCAATATCGGCAGTTACAAGATTGGCTCCAAGGCTGCTCTCTGTCTTGTCATACTTGAAGAATTCATACTCATCCCAGTTTCCTTCAAGGAGAGCCTTGAGGGTGTATTTCCCGTGCTTCTTCTCAACCTGTTCCTTAATCTTTCTGGCGGCAACTATTACAGCTGAGGAAAGAACCATTGAAGATCTGCTGCCCCAAGCCCCAACTCCGTCCGCCAACTGGTCAGTGTCTCCCTTCATGGCATCCACCAAATCCTCCGGCACACCAAGTTCTTCCTTCAGGAGAGTCTTGATGAAAATATCATGCCTCTGGCCATGTGCGTTTCCACCGGTCCAGACCTTAAGCCTCCCTTCCTCAACCTTTATCCTTGCGGACTCCCCGCCTGCTGTTGCATGGTAGAGAATGAGGAAAGCAAAGCCCACGTTTTCCCTGCCTTTGTATTTCTCATAGTTGAGTTCCTTAATTGCACTTTCAAGGAATTCTCTGGACTTCTCAACCTGCATTCCAAGTGGTGATGTGTATGTCTCCTTCGCAGCATTTATGAGCCTGAGTTCGACAGGATCCATTTTAAGCTTGTCAGCGAGGCCGTCCATGAGCCTTTCAATAAAGTACATTGCCTCCGGCCTCCCGGCTCCCCTGTAGGGCCCCTGCGGTGCCTTGTTGGTCAGGGCCGATACTGCCCTTACATATGCATTCGGAAGTTTGTATGCCCCGGCCAGCTGCCTTGCAATGAACATTGGCGAGAATTCTCCTGATCCTCCGGTGAAGGCTCCATTGTCAACTATGACATCGCCCTTCAGCCCGGTTATGGTCCCGTCTTTCTTTGCGTAAAGCCTCAGATTTGCAACAACACCCCTTCCAGGCCTGCTTGCCAGAAGATGTTCCCTTCTTGTTTCTATCCACTTAACAGGGCGCTTCTCCTTCATGGCAAGGTAACAAGCAACAACGTATTCCGGGAACAATCCGCCCTTAAGGCCAAATGCCCCTCCAGTGTCAACCTGTACTACCCTGATCCTGTCAGGTTCCATTTTCAGGGCCTCGCTGAGGCCTTCCTTTATGGAATGGGCACTCTGCGTGCTTACCCAGACTGTAAGCTTGTGGCCGTCATAGGCAGCCACTATTCCCCTTGGTTCAATGGGGTTTGTTGCGACTCTCCTGTTTATGAGCCTTCTTTCAACAACTATGTCAGAAGGGTCCGGGTTGAAATCCTTGCCGAAGTAGCGGTCAACGATTGCATTTGACTTGATGCCCGGGTACATGCCCTCACGTTTCAGGGATTCCTCGGGGTCCACGATTGCTTTCAATGGTTCATATTCCACCTCAACTGAATCGATGAGATCCTCCGCAACATACCGGTCATCGGAATACACTGCCGCGATTGGCTGGCCAACATAACCAACATATTCGCCTGCGAGCACAGGATGGCTAAGCGCTGCTGGTCCACCTTCTGTTGCCCCTTCTCCGACTTCCACAACTTCGAAGTTAACTTCCCTGTGGGTCAGCTGTGCACCCGTGATCTTCAGGATCTTTGCCCTGGCGTACTGGCTTCTTGCAAAGCCAAGGTATAACATGCCCGGCATCTGTATGTCGTCTACGAACCTTCCTTCCCCTCTTACCAGTTTTTCACTTAGTTCCATGTTATGCACCTATGCCCTGACCTTTATCTCGGGGTGTTCCTCTATGGGGTCGCCCTCTTCTTCCATTTTCTTGCTGGCATCCTTAATAGATTCCACTATGTTGTCATAACCTGTGCACCTGCAAAGGTTCCCTGAAATAGCCGCCCTGATTTCCTCTTCAGTTACGTTCTTCCTGTTCTTGAGCAGCCAGTAGGAGGTCAGAATCATCCCTGATGTGCAGTAACCGCACTGCAGCCCATGCTTGTCCACAAAGGACTGCTGAACGGGGTGCAGTTTCTCCCTTCCCTTAGAAAGGCCTTCTATTGTCAGGATTTTCTTTCCGTTTGCCTGCACAGCAAGTATAGTGCATGATTTGACTGCCTTTCCGTCCATTATAACTGTGCATGCGCCACAGTTTGTTGTGTCGCAACCTATGTGGGTGCCGGTGAGGCCTGCAACTTCCCGGAGGAAATGTGCAAGCAGCATTCTTGGCTCAACTTCTGTTTCCTTGACTTCTCCGTTTACTGTAATCGAAATATGCTTTTTGCTAACCATCTTAATTCACTCCTGCCCGTGACAAGGCTTTCCTGATTGCCTCGCGCGTTATCCTTCTCAGAATTTCCCTCTTGTACTCTTCAGTGCCATACGGATCAGTTGTTGGCTGGGCAGAGGCCGCAACTTCTGAAGCGGCCTTGTTTATGACCTCATCGGTGAGGGCCTTCCCGACCAGAATATTTTCGGCGCTTTCCATTCTTCCTGATTTCGGGGACACAGACGTAGTTGCGATATGTGCCCTTGTGCATTTGTTTCCTTCTAGTTCAAGCTGCACGGCAACTGCTGCAACTGAGAAATTCCACGTGTTCTTCTTGAACTTCACATATGCGCCGCCTGATTTCTTTCCCCAGAATGGTATGGTAACCTCTGTAAGTACCTCCTCGGGTTCCATGGCGGTGGTGAACGTGTCCAGGAAAAAATCCCTGGCGTTGATTTCCCTTGAACCGTTTCTTCCGCGCACGGCGAATCTTGCGTCCAGTGCTATCATAACTGCAGGGAGGTCATTTGCAGGATCTGCATGGGAAAGGTTTCCTCCAATTGTGCCAACATTCCTCACCAGTGGATCGGCGAGCTGTCCGGTCGCATCGTGCAATAGAGGGAATCTCTTCCTGATCAGTTCTGAATTCTCAAGATCACTGTCAACAGTCATTGCACCGATACGGACGCCCTCTTTTCCTTCATCAACATAGCTGAGGCCCTTGACCTCAGAGAGGGAGACAAGGTAGGGAATTGAAGATATCCTGGATTTAAGCAGGGGTATCAGGCTCTGGCCGCCTGCCAGTATCTTTGCTTCCCCAGGATATTTGGCTAGAATGTCAATAACTTCGTCAATGCCCGTTGGGGCAAAGTACTCAAAAATTGGGGGGTTCATCTACCAAAGAATGGTTAAAACTACTTAAATTTAGATTTTATTGACTGTGTGAATATTTACTGATTTGCCTTAGCCTCTAACTTTTTTGTGTTTGAGGGACTTTTTGATGAACGCTCCCTCCTGACCTTTGTGATCTGCGATGAAATGCTGATGGCAATCTCAAACGGGGTAATAGCACCTATTTCCACACCAATGGGCGTGTTTATGGAATCAAGAAACTTCTGGGAAATACCCTTCCCCTTCAGGACTTCGAAATCATGTGCAGCTCTCTTCCTGCTTGCCATGAGCCCGATATATGCGGGGGGATATTTTGCAACGGCCTCAAGTGCCTCTATATCCCTCTCGCCTTTTGTGAGAATGACAACGAAATCATCCTTTGTGAACTTGAAGGACTTGAGGTCAAAATCCAGGTTCGAAATGAGTTCATCAGGTTTTTCCTTAAGAACCGGTGCGTGATCAATCACTGTAACCCTGAAGTCAAGCTTCTTTCCAAGAAGGACAAGGTATTCCTCTACCTCGTCCCTTCCACCCTGGCCAATGAGGATCAGGCGCTCAAACGGCTTGAATGGCTCAAGGAATACATCAATGGTCCCGCCACAGAAAGTTTCCACAAATATTTCGTCCTGAACCTGCCTTGAAATCATGGCCTCTATGCCTTTTCCAGCATCCTCAAGGTGTATCTTGACACTCTTGGGTACCCCGGAGTCAAGCACTTTCCTGGCCTCGTCAAGGATTACCGATTCCGGGCAGGCACCACCCAGTGTACCATAAATTATGCTGTCATCATAAACCACGACCTTGAATCCTGGCTTTGCCAGAGAAGATCCCTCAGTCTTTACTACCGTTGCAACGACGAATGACTCTCCCTTCGTGCTCATTTCATGGATCTTGCTGGCAAAATCGTAATTCTCCATGCGTTATGTTATTGAGAATTCTATTTAGCTTTTCCTGAAGCCTAGAACGGAGGTTTGGGGAATATGCACAAGGCGGCCTGGTCCGCATGCAGTCAGATGAAAAGCTCATATAAGCAGTGTTGATTTTTAGTATGTATGCCGCGCATGGAAGCAGTGGTACTTGCATCAGGCTTTTCAAGGAGGCTCGGGGCAGACAAGGTCTCCCAGGACATATGCGGAAGGAATGTCCTGAGCCGCGTTGTGGAAAATGTCCTCGGTGCAGGAATTGAGAAGATTGTTGTGGTTCTGAGGGAGAGGAGCCAGGCACGGCTGGTTCCCGAGAGCCAGAAGGTAAGCCTCCTGTTCAATGAGAACGCTGACGCAGGGATGTCAAGTGCCATAAAACTTGCAATTCTCAGGGCAGAGCACGACTATGACGGGTTTCTCTTTCTCAATGGAGATATGCCTTTTTTCAGCGCAGAGAGCATTGCGAGGCTCACACGACTGTGGGAGAAAAATCCCCATAAAATTACATGCATTCGCCATAAGGGAGTTATGCGCGGACCAGTAATATTTCCTCGGAGATACACTGGACAGCTCCTGAACCTCGAGGGGGAGAGGGGAGGTAGGGAACTGCTCATGGCCAACAATCCAGATGTGGTGTGCATCGACGTCAAAGACGCGGACCAGATGGTTGACATTGATACCGGGGAAGATCTGGAGAGGGCCAGAGAAATATGCGTGAAGCAGGGCCTGTGATTCCTTACCGGGCAAAATTTGTCACAGGAATGTATCTATAATAAGCTCATCTTTAAATAGGCATCAAATTTATAGTGCTTCAAGTTGCCGGCAATTAAGATAAGGGAGGAGCTGGAAAGCTTCTACAAACTCAAAACTGTCATGATTGTGTCATTCGTGCTGACATTCTTCCTTGAAAACCATTATATAACATTCCTGGAAGACCCGCAGCTTACCCTTAATTTCTCCACATTCTTCCAGAGCGGCAGCCTGCTGGGCCTGTACGGTACCCTTATCGGCCTTCTGCTCACTGCTTATGCCATGATTGTTGCCGTTCTACCGCTGTTCTCAACTGAGAGCCTTCAGAAGCCTATATTTTCACAGATAAACAGGCTGTTTGTTTTCACAATTCTGGACGGGACACTCCTGCTACTGATCTATTTCACAGGAGGGCTCATACCATTGTTTTTTGTCAGGAGCCCGCTGTTCATTGATATGGAGATTTTCTTCTTCTTCTGCCTCATGATTGGGCTGATTTTCTGTGTGCTCACATTATCCGATCTTTTCAAGATTATCAGGAAGCGCGGCTCAAGATAGCCTGGATCAGAGTTCCATGAAGCCATTTCGTGGAGTCCTGATGCATGCAGTTGGTTATTTATCCCTCTGTTCTGTTAACCACTAATGTCAGATGAAAGCCTGCAGGAATATGTCATCTCCATGAGGAGATACTTTCACGAGAATCCAGAATTGAGTTTCCAGGAAGCCAATACAATCTCTACTATCAGGAAAGAACTGGAAAATATGGGACTCGAAGTTCATGAGGTTAAGGGAGGAGGGCTTTACGCTGACATACAAGGCACAGAAGGTGGCAAGTCAGTGGCCCTGAGGGCAGATATGGATGGCCTGCCAATAATTGAGGACACGGATCTTCCTTTCAAATCAAGGAATCATGGGGTCATGCATGCCTGTGGCCATGATGCCCATGTTGCAATGCTTCTGGGGGTAGCCAAAAGAGCACTTGAAATGAAATCGGGGTTCAGGGGTAAAATAAGGCTGCTTTTCCAGGTTGCGGAAGAGAGGCCACCGGGCGGTGCTGTAAATCTCATTGATGCGGGGGCCCTGAAAGGCATCGACTACGTTCTGGGGCAACATGTCATATCCTCATTTGAAGCCGGGAAGGTTGCAACATTCCGCAGGGAAGCAATGGCCAATGCTGATGAGTTCAAAATTAGAATAATCGGAAGGGGAGGGCATGGGTCTGCGCCGCATGAAACTGTTGATGCACTGGTTATAGCAGCTGAATTTGTTTCCGAAGCACAAACCATTGTTTCCAGGATGATTGATCCTTTCCTTCCATCAGTAGTTACTTTCGGCACCTTCAATTCCGGATTCAGGTACAATGTAATTGCACCCACAGCTGACCTGACAGGCACTGTCAGGACATTCCACAGGGAGGTCCAGGCAAAAATAAAGTCAGAACTTGAAAATGTCCTAAGGCACGTATGTGCTGCATACGGGGCGGAATACCAGTATGAATATTCTGAAGGCTACCCCACTGTCCTCAATACCCCGGAAATAACGGAAGTGGTTGATGCTGTTGCAGGGGAGCATTTAGGAAAGGAAAACGTCCTGCATCCAAACCCATCCATGGGAGGGGAGGATTTCGCCTACTACCTGCATAAAGTTCCTGGAACATTCTACTTCCTAGGTGTGGGAAACGCCGCAAAGGGGATTACCAGCCCACAGCACAGCCCAACTTACACTGTTGATGAGGACGCACTGGAAAAGGGAGTGGAAATTCTGCTAGGGAGTGCACTCAGGTTGCTTGCCTGAGGCAGGATTTTCGTCTATCCCTATAACGCCATTCTTAATAGGAAGATGATAATATTTTTCAGTGAGTTAAACGGCCGCTGAAAATTTTAATCCCGTATTTTTCCTCGAATCCATAGGATCATTTGCCATAGTGCTTGCGCTGCTGATCTTGTACAGGAAGCGTGGCCTTGAGCTGGCAGTCCTGGCCATTTCTGCAGTGTCTTATTTCCTTGCAATCGCCCTTAAGACTGTTCTGCAGAGCTTCACCCTTGCCGGCATTGAGTCAGCTTTCGGATATTCAAGTGTTCCAACAGCGCTGTATTTTGGGGCCCAGACTGCAATTTTTGAAGTCTTCGGGGCTTATCTGTTTGTTTTAGCCTTCAGGAGGCATATCAGGCAGAAGAATGCTGAGGCATACGGCCTTTCCCTGGCTTTCTGGGAGAACGGGGTGCTGCTTGGCCTCCTGCCTCTCATAAGCCTGGTTTCAGATTTCTTCATTATTGCTTCAGGGCCGCCATCCCTGAGTTCTCTAGTTTCAGGCGAGCTCCAGAAGTCCAGCCCCGGCCTGTTTGTAGGAACCCTTCAGGCTTTGCCAGTAATAGGTTACTCCATACTGGAGAGGGTATCCTCGCTCATGTTGCACTTTGCCTGGGGATTTCTCGTTGTGACCTCGATATCATTCAGCAGGAAACGCTACCTTGCATATGCAATCCCCATAGGCTTTGTTGACAGTGTGGTGCCATTTGCAGGAATCCTAGGCCTTCCATTGACTGAGGCAATATTCTTTGCCATAGGGGTTGCAGCGCTTTTCCTCGTGCTTGCTGTGCGGAAGAATGTTTCAAAAATTGTTCCGGAGGATATAAATGGGAGGACATCCGCTGGCCCCAGGAACTGAAGGCCAGTGTTCCATCGTGAGCTTAATTCTTAGGTGCAAAGGCTTCCATGCTGATGGAGAGGTTAACCTTGTCCCCTACCATCAGGCCTCCGCCTTCAAGGACCATGTTCCATTTCACGCCGAAATCCTGCCTGTTGATTGTTGTTGAGGCGGTCAGCCCGAATCGCAGGTTTCCGTACGGGTCTGTTATGACGCCGCTGTGTTCCCCTTTCAGTGTTACTTCCTTTGTGATTCCACGAATTGTAAGGTCGCCCACTACTTCCAGGTCCTCGCCTTTTGCATTTATCTTCTTTGTGACAAAGGTAATATCCTGGAACTTTTCGCTGGCAAAGAGGTCATCGGACCTGAGATGGTTGTCCCTGTCCTGGTTTCCTGTGGCTATGCTCTTTGCCTTTACGACGACCTTTGCCTTCATGGTGCTGAAGTCATCCGCGTCTCCAATGATCTCGCCGTCAAAATCCTCGAATTTACCCCTTACTGTTGAAATCATCATGTGCTTGACACTGAATTCCATGGCGGAATGTGCCTTGTCAATTGTCCAGTTCTTAACTGCCATGGTACCAAATTGTGTCTTCTTATTTATAACTTACCTTCAGTAAGTTAATACATAAATTACATTCAATTTAGAGAATACATTTAAATACTGTCAGTAACTTATTATAGGTAAGATGGTGGTGAGTAAAGTTACTGAAGTGATAACACACGAGAGTCCCATAGAGGAGACCTGCCCCATTGTGAATGCGATCAGGGAGATAGGCGGTGAATGGAAACTCATAGTGATCAGGTATCTGGCTGACGGCCCGCAGGGTTTCAACGATCTCATGAAGACAATTCCCGACGTGAATTCCAAGACTCTTGCCGCCACCCTTAAATATCTTGAAGAAAAGAGCATAATAAGCAGGGTGGTTGAGAGCACCAGGCCCTTCAGGGTAAAATACTCACTCACGGAAAAGGGCACATCCCTTGGGGGAGCACTATCAGACCTAAAGAAATGGGGAGAGCAGTGGATCGGGAAGACAAAGCCCGTAAAATCGGCTAAGGCATTGCCCCACTCCTAAGATATTCGGTTTAAAAGTTAATAGGGGCACTCAGGTATTTCATCTGGTCAAAATGACTTCGTATAGTTTTAGGTGCAAGGATATCGGAATGGACTGCGGATTTGAGACGAAAGCCGATTCAATGGAATCAATTATGCCAAAAATAACCAAGCATGCCTCTGAGGTACATAACATTAAGCAGATGCCCGAGGACCTGAAGAAGAAGGTTTCTGCAGCCATTAAGGTAATGCACTGACTGAAAGAAATCGAGCCAATCTTTTTCTTCTTTTTTCTCTTTTCAATTGGGAAGAGGGCATATTATGATCATAGTTATCGGAGCCGGCAGAATGGGAAGGGTAATTGCCCAGGAACTTTCCAGGAGCCATGAGGTACTGGCGGTTGATTCAAGTGAAGCATCGCTGTCCAAATTAGAGGGAATAAGATCATTCAAGGGCAATTTCAAGGACGTTCCGGAATTGGGGGAGGCTGACCTTGTGGTTACTGCCCTTCCGTCGGAAATCGCAGAACAGGTGATTGAATATATCCTCCTGAAGGGACGGAATGTGGTGGATATTTCATTCACAGATTATGACCCGTTCAAGTTCGATGAGATAGCTAAGGCACATGGCTGCATGTACCTGCCCCATGCAGGTTTTGCCCCCGGCCTTTCAAACATTCTTGCAGGAAAGCTTCACTATGGGCACAGGTCAAGGAACATAGAGATAATTGTAGCAGGCCTTCAGGAAAAGCCATTTCCTCCAATGGGGTATATCCCGACATTCAATGCTTCCAGCGTAATCGACGAATACACCAGGCCCGCAAGGTACATTGAAAATGGATCACTGAAGGAGGCACTGCCGCTTGAAACCATAGACACCATGGAGGTTGAAGGGTTCGGCAAGCTGGATTCTTTCTATTCTGATGGGCTTTCAACAATCCTTCAGACTTTCAGGGACGGCTCTGTGGTTGAAAAGACACTGAGGCACCCTGGCCATATGGAAAAGATGAAGTTTCTCAATGATATGGGCTACTTCAGCAGTGAGAAGATAGGCGGGTCCAGCGCCAGGGAAATATCTGACGAACTCTTCAGGAGGACCGTGAGGGATGTTCCGGATGTGAGCATACTCAAGGTTATACCACTTGACAAAAGGGGCCCTGAATTCTCAATCGTGGATCATTACGACAGCAAGAACATTATAAGCTCCATGGGCCGGATGACGGGTTTCTCCGCTGCAGCAATGGCTATGGCAGTGCTGGAGTCAAAAATAAATGGTACAGGAGTATTTCCCGCTGAGTGGATAGGAAAGGATGACACTGCATTCAGCTTTATAATGGAATACTTGAAGGAACGCTCTATTGATATCAGAGTTAAAGGTTGACCCACTAAACTTGGCCATGTTCTTCATGCAATGAATGTGAAAAACTCAGAACTTATGGCCATTAAACAAGAGAATAGTTAAATGGCGGTTTTGGGCTGAAATAAAATCCCCATTCCAGTAGCTTGTACCGTATGGTGAAAGCAGGGAACTGATTGATTTAATATAATGAATCGGAAATTGTACCTCAACGCATGGAGTAGTGACAGGGACCACCGGTATGAGGAACACTGCAGCGATTACCAGAATTATTCCCACCAGGCTGGCAGAAATGAATCTTCTGTTCATTTACCTTAACCACGCCTCTACATTATATAACTCCTCTTGAGTAAAACGTTGGCCGCACTGCTGTCGATGCAGCATCCGGCATAAATAACTGAACATTTAATTCATTGCCATTCCATAAATAAGAGGACGGGATAACAAATCATGAATTCCCCACTCAGGATTGTTGTTATAGGTGGAGATGCAGCAGGGATGAGTGCTGCATCACGTGCAAGGAAATACGCCCCGGACAGCACGGTAGTTGTCTACGAGGCGGGTGGCCATGTTTCATATTCCGCATGCGGGATGCCATTCTATCTTAGCGGAGATGTCCGGGATTTTGATGATTTGATTCACTACCCGGTGTCCAAATTCGTGGAGGAAAGGAAGATAAATGTACAGCTCTTTTCCCGCGTTATTTCCATTGATGTATCTGCCAAGTCACTCGAGGTGCAGAAAGATGGCGAGGTTTTCCAGGACCGCTATGACCGGCTAATAATTGCCACTGGTGCGAGGCCGCAGATACCTGAGATGTTTAAGGATAAGTCTAATGTTCATACTCTCAGGCATATAGATGATCTCCTCCCGCTGGAGGAGGCAATGGGCAAAGTCCAGTCCGTGGCAATCATTGGCGCCGGATATATTGGGCTTGAAATGGCTGAGGCCTTTACAAAAATGGGCAAAGATGTCACTTTGATACAGAGATCTGAACGCCTCCTGAGGGGATTTGACGAGGATTTCCATCCAGCAATAACAAGGGAGCTTGAGAACAACAAGGTAAAGCTGCTCCTGAATTCTCCGGTCAAGGGAGTTGTTTCCGATGGCGACAGGATCGCCTCCATAAAGGCCGGTGATAGCGAAGTGCATACAGACGCAGTATTTGTTGCCACGGGTGTTATCCCAAACAGTGAATTCGCAGCACAGGCAGGCATCAGGACAGGCATCGCCGGGGCAATCGTGGTCAATGATAGAATGCAGACAAGCGCACCCATGGTATTTGCAGCGGGTGATGTTGCAACTACAAGGCACCTTGTCACAGGCAAGGATGTCTATTTCCCCCTTGCCACAGGCTCTAACAAAAGCGGGAGGACCGCTGGGGAAAATGCCGCTGGAAAGCGGACAGTGTATGGCGGGATTGTGGGTACTGAAGTAGTCAAGGTATTTTCCCTGGAAGTGGGGAGGACAGGCCTGACGGAACAGGAGGCAAAACAGAACAGGTTCAGGCCGGTTTCAGCTGTGATAACATCTAGTACGCGATCTTCTTACTTCCCCGGCTCTGCATCCCTCAAGATCAAGCTGATTGCGGACGAGAACACCCACAGATTCCTTGGAGGAATGCTGGTGGGTAAGGAAGGTGTTGCCAAGAGGCTTGATGTCCTCGCTGCTGCACTTTATGGAAGGATGAGGATCGAGGATCTCACCAAGATTGACTACTCATATTCCCCTCCGTTTGCACCCTCCTGGGAGCCTATAGGGGTTGCCGCTGACGTGCTGCTCAGCAAACTTACATGAGAAAAAAGTAATGATTGGTTCTCCGTTTGCTTGACTGAGGGAAGGGTCCTTCGATTCTGGAGCAGTCAAATTGGGAGTATTGCAGGAAAATAGATACTAGTGGGCACTGGCAGCTAACCCACTTTATGAGCCTGCATCAATTAAAATGTAATTGGAATGTATCCATCATTAACTAAAGCCGATAGCCTTTCCCCAGACGGTTTTAGCTCCACTCCCCTGCTAACAACTTTTTCCTCGATGGAGAGCTTCTTTGCCACAAAAGCGCATGCGGAGTCAATTACCCTGTTTCCTATTAAGTAGTCCACAACTTCCTTCACACTCTTGTCCTCATCAAGAAGAAGTTTCTGGCTGGACCCATGTATGATAACTTTGACATCTGCGAATCTCTTGAATTCGTGGGACCTCTTTGCAACGTTAAGCCCAAGCACTGCCCTTTCTTTTTCGTTCTCTCCCGCCACTATATAAAACAAAGCTTTCTGCATTTAAACCGCACCTGTATGGCCAATGGATTAAAAACCTTATCAGACTGGTGCAAGCATTTGCAGGCAAATATGGTGCAGCTAGTCTGCCATATAGCAATTATCAGGGACTTCTACCATATTTATAAGCAGGGATGGAATGTTAAATCATGGCAATGGAAAGCACTACCTTAGATGAGGTAAAATTCCGCACGAGCATCAACATTCCCGAGAAATCAAGGGATAAAATCATATCAATATTGAACAGGGATCTGGCAGCTGCATCCGACCTGTACTCTCAGACCAAGCAGGCCCACTGGAACGTCAAGGGAGAGAATTTTTACCAGTTCCACGAACTCTTTGACAAACTTGCAGATGAGATTGAGGAAGCGGTTGATGATATTGCAGAAAGAGTAACTGCTCTTGGCGGCTATGCTCTTGGCACGGTGAGAATGGCTGCTGAAAACTCATATCTGGTTGAATATAACTGCCATTCCGGACACAGCATTGAACATGTGAAGGTTCTGGCGGAAAGATATGCAGCCTTCGCCAAGAGGTCCAGGGAAATGATCGAAACCACCGCTGAACTGGGAGATCTGTCAACATCAGACCTTTACACTGATATTTCAAGGGCAGCTGACAAGGCGCTATGGTTCCTTGAGGCTCATCTCCAGTGATTTTCCAGGAGACACAACACTCTTTTTTCGCCTCCAGTTTACATTTTTCCTGATTTTTATATTCATGCAATAAATTTAGTAAACTTTAATAGCATTAGTATAATGCTAATTCATGACCAAGCTCACTAACAATGTAAGCAAGAGGGAAAGAGACTGCCTTATCCTGCTGAAAGAGGAGTCACGTGGCGATTTCCCCATGAGGCTCCATGAGATTGCCTCAACCATGCATATCAAGCCCCCCACAGCATTGAATATAATAAGGAGGCTCAAGTCCAAAGGTTTTGTCGATGCCCAGGATGGCATGGTGAAGCTTACTAACTCAGGGGACAGCCTTTCCAAAAGTATTCTGATGGTACACAGGACATTTGAGTCACTTTTCTGCCAGAGCGGAGTCCCGGAGTCAAGGGCCTGCAAGGAAGCAGGCGAAATAGATTTCCTTATAAACAGGGAAAACGCAATGAAGGTTCTCAAGAGGATAGACAGTCCGGCAGCATGCCCTCATGGAAAACCTATAAAGGTGTAATCAGATGGCATTCATCAACTTATGGAATCCCACGGATACTGGCCTGCTTGTAGTACTGTTTACATCATATCTCCTGGGGATAGTCCATGGAATCACTCCCGATGAGCACACCTGGCCTATCACATTTTCTTATGCAATAGGAAGCTACAGTTCAAAACGGGGAATGAAGGCTGGAATGACATTCTCAGCGGGATTCACGCTCCAAAGGGCGCTGCTTTCGGAAATAGCTTTCTTTGCACTGGCGGGCATCTTCATGTCTGCATCAGTTGACGGAATAAGCTATATTGCGGTGGGAATAGGGATGGCATTTGCGGGAATTTACATATCAAGGAAAGGAAGAGTGGCTCACCTTCACCTGCTTGAGAAGAATCTTTACAAAGTGTTTGGAATTCACAGGCACAAGGAGCACAGGGAAGAGGAGGAACTTTCACATATGTCCAATCCTGTTATTGACGACGAGGGAAAGCCAATTCCACTGAAACTTGCATTTGTGCATGGCCTCATAGCCGGATTCGGTTTCGGTGCTTTCGCGCTAATTCTCTATACAGTCCTCGCCCCGGCAATGCCCTCCCCATGGCTTGGATTTCTTCCCGGGCTGCTATTCGGCCTTGGTACAATGACGATGCAAGTCATACTTGGCGCAGGTTTCGGCACATGGCTCACACGGAACAAGAACCTCAGTGCGAAGGGGCTGCAGGTAGTCTCCAGCGGCATAACACGATATGTTCTCACCTATGGCGGCATAGCGTTCCTGCTTGCAGGTTTCCTTGTGCTTGCGTTTCCCAATCTTAACAGCATCAGCATATTCACAGGCATAAAGATACACAACCTGGACTCACTTGGAATTGGGTTCTTCCTTGTTGTGATAGTGGTTGTCGTGATCGGGCTCGTAGGATATGTGAAATCAATGAGGATGGCGAAGGAGCAGGGCCTTGTGAGAAGTGAATAATTCCCCTTTTTTAATCCCTTAAAAAAAGAATGACTGGAGGTGTAGCTGACGCTGCAATCTCCGGGTAAAATATTGAAACATAAGACGAGTCCCTTTCATCTTCATTTCACTATCAGGACAGGAACCTTTGAGTTTGTAACCATGGCATGGGACACGCTTCCCAGCATCATACCCCGGAATCCACCAAGCCCGCGGGAGCCCATTATTATGAGGTCACAGGCAGAATCCTTGGCTGCATTGAGCAGTGATTCAGGTACTGAAACTGTCCCTCCTAGGTACTTGATATCCAGGGTAACATTTGCGGCCGTTGCCTTCTTCGAGTAGGGCTTGAGAAGCTTTTCAATTTTCCCGCTTGCAGCTTTTTCGAACTGGTCCCATTCATAATATGGTTCCCCCAGCCCGAATCCGTTTAGGGGAAGTGGAATTGCATAGGCAACGATCAGGAGAGCCTGGTACCTTGAAGCTATTGATATTCCGGCATTAAGCGCCCTCAGAGAATGGACTGACCCGTCAAAGCATACCATCACCCTTGAAGGGAGGAAATCTCCCCTGTAATCTTTGCCTTCATCTGTACTTTCCATGAAATTACCAGTTAAATGCCGGTTAAATCCCTGATCCCTTATATCTCATAAAAAGGAGTCTCAGTGGGTTTTTCTCCTGAAGTACCAGGCTGACCCCACTACAACGCCTCCAATGAGCGCACCCAGGCCAAGGTACGCAAGGTCGCCAATTATGGATGGTGACCTGCTGAACACTATAGAAACAGAGGCATTGCCTGAATTGACAATGAATGTGCCAGATCCCAGGCTGGCATAGCCGTTTATGGAAATGACGGAGAAGGTATAGTAACCCGGAGGCACTTCAACCAGCTCGAAGCTTGAACTGTTGGAAGTGTAAGCATTTCCGTTGAGGTCTATCCCCCAGGTCGTGTTCTTAGGAAGGCCACTTTCTGTAAATATCACGGAGTAGTTTCCTGTATGGTTGTAGCCGGAAATGTTGTAGTAATGTATTGTGGCAGTTGCAGGCCCTGTGAGGGCGCCAAATATAGAATTTGCAGCAAACCCGTCAACCGATTGGGGAAGGACATCGAAACTGCCTGCCTCCACAAATAAAGACTGGTTGGCGGAGGTCAGGGTGTAGCCAATCTGCGCCTGAGGAACCGTGAAGCCCCAGAGAGTGCCGTTTGGCAGGCCATTCTCCTGTACCGTGAGATTGTAGTATGTTGTGTAGTTCAGGGATATATTTACCATTGGGCCTGAAACCGCGAACCCTCCGTTTGAAAGTGCCAGGGGCCCGATATAAGTGGCGGGAAGGTACTGGACGTACTTGTTTGAAAGGCCGAAACCGAGGAGCTGGTAGGTTCCATTTGGCAGGTAAAGCTCGGTATTGCCCTTTGGGCTGATCTCATAAATTGCATTATTTATGTCGAAATATGTGTTCTGTGTACTAGGAAGGTTGGCAGCAGAAACACTGGTGGTTTCTGCCGGAATGGCAAGCGGAGCATAGTCGTAGGTGTAACTTATGCTTCCATTGAGTGCAGATTGACCATTGAAGGCAAATCCAACTCCAGAACCATTGTAACGCTGGCTTCCGTTGCCAAAATAATCATAGTAGAAATTTCCGCCCTGATAATTGAGCCCAAGGATGTTTCCCGTCAAATTGACACCTAGAACTTCTTTGTATGCAGAAGAGGGCTCTTTTGAGACATTGAAGTGGTTGGTGTAGTTTGCCCATGACCCTGTATATATGTTCTGGCCAGGTCCGGAGAGGCTCACCACAGGTATGGTTGTGTTGAATATGTTATTGTAAACTGTATTGCCGCTTGATGCCACAGTGAGCCCTATGGGGGCGCCGGAGAAGTATCCGCCAATAGGCTGGATCCTGGCGTTCCTGAAGGTGTTGTTCCACACATAGTCTCCCATTGAGTATCCGTTCGTGCCATAGAGAAGGATGCCAGAACCCTGACTTGAAACAACATTTCCAGCTATGAGTGAATCAGTCGTGTTCCAGAAAATCAATGACGCAATGGTGGGAATATTGGAATGCGTGTATCCGTAATAGTCCAGGGAAGGGAACCAACCGGAAATGGCTGAATTATTCAGTACGATGTTCGAGGAATCATAGAAAGCCATTGCAAGATCGTTGGACATAACGCCACCATAGATTGTTTCTATAGCCCTTTCCATTTTTGCCGGGTACTGTATCTGGAATGCTGAATTCCATGTTCCGGAGCTGAAACCTGTGAATGCTGCATGAGCGGTGGTGTTATCGATCAGGATTCCATAGAACGAAGGGAACAGGTAATCATTAGCCTGGGAGAACACTCCCATAATGTGGCTGGAAAGCCCATGAATAGTTGAATTTGCATAATCTGGGCCGGGAATTATGTATGGGTTCGCTGCGGTACCAGTTCCGCCTTTGCTTATGGATGCCAGCTGTGAATTATCCGAGGCATACAGTGGGGTGTAAAGCCCTTTTGAAAGGTTTGTCTTGAGGTCCACCGGTGAAATGGCAGTGGACCCACCCTTTTCGGCCAAGCCGTTGAAGTATGCCGGGTCATGGTAGCTCAACAGGGCCTCCATGGAATAAGTCCCATTCTGCAGCCTATAGCTGAAATCTCCGTTTGCAGGGACAGGGGCCCACTGTGCTGTGGCATTGTCCATCCGGGCAGAGTTGCTGAAGAAAATGAATGCATTTGTTGGGTCGAGTTTTCCTGAAACTGTAATGTATCCAGGCGAATTGGATATCCCCCAAAGGGCGCGGACAAAAGATGGTCCAGGTGAAAGGTACGCTGTTGTTCCCTGGTAATATTCTGAAATGCCCAGTGAGGTTTCGCCTGTTTCAGATCCCACACTGTAAGCAGACCTCACAGGGCTGTAATGCGTTCCGTTGTAGAAATTCAGGTTCATGGAACCGCTAATATTCTGGAAATTTGCGGTGGAGCCTCCACCCGGGCCACCGAAAATAAGTTCAGCATCCATGGGGATGAAGTTTGTATCAGTAAGCCTGCTTCCGCTTACTTCAAAAAGGGCAGGCGATGAGCCTGACGGTGATGATGGGCTGGAGGAATTGAACTCCACCCTGTCATAGGAACCGGATGGATATTTCACATTGTTTCCTGAGAGTGAGTAATTGAAGAATACAGTGTTATAGCCGCCAATCTCCGTTGAGTTCAGGTAGAGGTTCAGTGAAAAGGGATAACTCACTGTTATGGTGGGCCCAATCTTGTAATAGTAGAATCCCGGCACAGGGGTTCCGGTGTAATTGTGGAATTCATTGCCGTTGATCAGGGCTGTAGGTGAAGACAGGTTCCAGATATTGTCTATGAAGGTTAAGGAATGGGAAGAGGCGTTATAGAATGCCACATTCTGTGTCCAGAACTGGTACCCGATTTTTCCAAACAGCGTAACGTTGTTCAGAACCGCATTTAGCTGGATGGAATAGCTTGTAGGGTTGTCTGAACTGAGATAGAGTTCTGAGGCATTGTTTATGGTTACTGACCCTTCAAAGCTCTTCGTCGAGTAAGTATAATTACTCAGGATTCCACTGTTATTGTAAACCCCATAGCTGCCAAGGCCAAGCGGGGCTGGGCCTGAACCGTACGTTGGCCCGTAGGAACCGTCTGTCTTCAATGGTCCATACACAAAATTTGGGGGCAGCTTTGCCTCTGTCGGGATGTTAAGGTCTGCAAGGGCCCTGGAAACCAGTTTTCCCGTTGCAGTCCAGTTTGAGTTTGTTGATACAGGGGAAGTTGTTACATTATTGCCCGGAACAGATAATGAAAGTGATGAATTGCCTGCCGTGCCGATGTCCAGGGAATTTCCATTGCTGTGCACCATTGGCGCCGCAACTTCAGCTTGAGGGCCCGCTGGAACTGTTGCCGCAGGGAATGAGAACATAACCAGCAACACCAAAACAACTGCCATGATTGAAATCAGGAAAGTACCGCGCACGATCGCTTAGTCAAATCAACCTATTAAATGGCTCAGCAATCTGCCCTGAAGTTCCCCTTTAGAAACACATAAGCCAGATGATTTGCTGGTTCAGCCATGTGAGAGGAAAATCTGGGAGAACCTGAAATGAATTATGAGAAAATGGGCCACTGAGTTATGGCCTGGGGGAAATTACGGGGACTGAAGCGATAAAATGGGGAAAAAGCCTTGCTAAGTCCAAATGCAATATACCTGCACTTTCTCGAATGTTAGCAGGAAAAATAAGTGCACAAAGTCACCAAATTTTATAACCTCGCAAAATTATAATAAGATAGCCGTATTAATTCATTAAGGCCGTATAATATGAAGAAAAGGAAAATTGCACTGTCGATACTCGTGGCTGCAGTTTTATTTCTTGCCATTTTCTTCACTATTGTCAATCCCATGACCGGCAAGGTATTCAACGGGAATCTCAGGGAGTTGTCCAGCGGCACTCAGACTTTCACTACCAACAATACAACCTTTCATGATTCATGGGTAAGGCTTTCAATAACATATTCTGTACCACTGAAACTTGACCCGGAAATGATTTTTTTCAACATATCAGACGACAACGGTTCTTTCAGCCTTGGCAAAGGCCTCACCAACCAGAGCACTGCAAACCTCTCGTTCAGTTACAGCCGGACTCCCCACATTATGACCACTGGGTTGAACAATGGATTGCCTTATGCCAGCACAGCCTTCTCCGGTGAAATCATGAATCCGGACGGAAGGGTTGTTGGTTCTACGCCCCTTTTCTACACAGCGGACGGCACACCTATTGTTTCCATATTTTCCACAGGCGATAACATGGTGCAATCTGGGGCAGTCCTGAACATCACTCTTCCTTCATCCAGCCCGACCGGGTTCACTATAACGATGCATTACATGGGGGCGTATGGTTCATCCTCCATTCCGCTTAATCAGCTGAACTAAGTTTCTCGAAACCTTCTGTAAAGATGCCCAAAAGGCCTGGCCAGCTTGGAAGCCCATGTTTAAATTTTCCGCTATGGCAGATCAATATGGAGAAATTTCGATGATTCTTTGCTGGTAAAAACAGGTTTCAAGAGATAGCATGAGAATGGGCTTGACCGGATTTGAACCGGTGACCTCCGCTGTGTGAGAGCGACGTCATAACCGCTAGACCACAAGCCCTGCAAGCCAGAATATCGCAAGATTATATTATTACTTTCCGCGCCATTATCCTAAAGTTTTACCTAAGGTCAGATTTCCTCGAGGAGCCTTTCCAGGATGGCTGCCCTTACAGGCATTTCGTTCACGTCAAGAACTTCCTGGTCTGAGTGTGCACCATCTCCTACCGCGCCAAGTCCGTCTAGAACCGGCACGCCAAGGGCAGCACAGAAGTTTCCGTCGCTTCCTCCGCCTGCTGATGTCTCCTTGAGGTCCCTTCCAAACTCCTGCCCTATTTTCTTTGCCAGGCTGAAGAGCCTGTCAGTATCTGCAGTCTTGCGCATTGGTGGCCGGTTTACGCCGCCGCTAACCACTATCCTGACCCGGCTGTCCTTAGGCCTGAATTTCCTAACCTCTTTCATGATCCGCTCGCCCTCTTCCTCTGCAACGATCCTGAAGTCTACCTGCATGAATGCTTCACCTGGTATGACATTCCTGGCTGTTCCTCCCCTTATGGTTCCAACATTTACGGTGGTCTCTAATTCAGGGCGGTTAAGGGTCTGCAGGAATTGGATCATCCTTGCTGCCTCGTTGATTGCACTTGCGCCCTTTGAAGGGTCAAGGCCCGAATGTGATGGTTTCCCGATGAACGTGATGTCTATATCCCCCACGCCTTTCCTTTCGGTTTTGAGATTTCCATTCAGTGATGGTTCCAGCACAAGGACAGCTTCGGATTCCTTAGCCATGCCTTCGATAACCTTCCTAGATGAATTGCTTCCAGTCTCCTCGTCCGATGTGATCAGGATAGTCACCGGCCTCCGTGGTTTCCCGTGTTTCTCCAGTGCCTTAAGGGCCCAGACAGCCTGGACAAGACCTGCTTTCATATCGAATATCCCAGGTCCTCGTGCCATCTCCCCGTCCTCTGACACCGAAAAGGGTATCCTTTTGATGGTCCCTTCAGGAAAAACGGTGTCATAGTGGGCCAGGAGGAGAACAGGCTTAAGTTTGGATTCCAAATTGAACCTGACTAGCAGGTTGTTCCCCGCTGAATTGTTCTCGAGAACACTGACCCTGCAGGTAACATTGTCCTGAAAGTAATCCTCAAGGTATCTCGCGCATCTGTCAAGGAGCATTTTGTCCCCTGAGGGTGTCTCCATGTTCACCAGCTTCTCTAGGTCGCTGATCATTGCGCCCTGGTGGTCAAACAGGTAATCAGAGGCGTTCATGATCAGATCCATGCCAGCGGGTTTTAAGAACTATTCCAAATAAATCTGAATCTAGTCATCAGGCGCTGCATTGCTTTATTTAATGAATTATAGATTAAGAAAATCAGTTATTTCACTTATTTTTAGTGGTTCTCCCGTTTGCCAAAGGCGGGGAGAGCCACGAAATTGCTTGTGGTATCATAACATACAGGCGTAAAGAATTATAACCCGAAGCTAATATGTATCCCGTCCCAAAAATTAGTATATGTGATTTGTGAGCATATATGACGACATGGGACTAAAACTCGTTTAGTCATGGGCCTCGGGTGAAGCATCTGGTGGGCCATCAGGCAATGACCTCCCGATCAGCGACAGACGAAAAATTCCCCATGGGTCAGTGGAATTATGAAACGTGAATAATTCCCGTTAAACTGGGGAAAAGTCTAAAAATAAGGAGAAAAGATGGAACAGCACGGTAATGTCGGCAGAGTCCAGAGTGAGGACCTGAAATACGTCGTAGACACCGTATCAAGCCGGCTTAATACCTATGACATACAGGCGAACCCTGTGAGTGTCAGGTTCTATTATTTCAACAGCGACAACCCTCAGCTTTTTGAAGCATTCGACGACATAAGGATTGAACTCATCCCAAAGGGTTACATCCCTTTCCTATCCCAGAACGGGGAGCATTTCCTGGAAGTGACCAGAAGAGTCAAGACTAAGTTTTCCGGCGTGTACGTCAATGTGATAATGCTCATCCTGACCTTAATTTCCACTATTTACGTGGGCTCAACATATGCGACTTATTTTATCCAGCCTGGTTCGAGCGAGTACTTGAGCCTGTTCTACGGCTTCATATTCTTCTCCCTTCCGCTGATGCTTATTCTTGGCATCCACGAGACGGGCCATTACATTGTCGCAAAGCGGCACAAAGTTAGGGCTTCCCTGCCTTTCTTCATACCATTTCCAGTAACCATCGGGACATTTGGAGCCTTCATCTCCCTTAGGGACCCGGTACCCAACAAGAGGGCAATGGTTGAGATAGGGGTTGCGGGCCCGCTGTTTGGATTCCTGACAGCTTTGCCCCTTCTATTTGTGGCATCCTACCTGAGCCATGTCTTTGTGCCCATAGCCAATGCCCCCACAACCATATCGCTCAATTTCCCCATTATCTACAGCCTTCTTCATCTCACAACACCGGCAAACCAGCCGGTCTTCCCAATGGTCCTCGCGGTCTGGGTGGGAATGTTTGCAACAGCCATGAACCTGCTGCCAGTGGGGCAACTTGATGGCGGGCATGTCGTAAGGGGGCTTTTCGGAAAGAAGGCTTCCATTGTTGACTACATTTTTGTTGCGTTCCTGTTCATCATAGGGTATTATTACACTGGATGGTGGCTTCTTGCCATTTTCGTGGTCATAATGGGGCTCACCCACCCTCCAGCGCTTGATGACTATTCACCCATCAAGGGAAGGCAAATTGCACTCGGCATCATTGGCCTGGTCATGTTCGCACTGACCTTCACAATAATCCCAATTAGGTAGCATTTTCTCATTTTTAGGGAGTCAAAAGAACAATTTAATAGAAGATGGGTTCTTTGTCCTTAGGGAATGAAGGACACCTTTACCCTTTTCCTGGATTTTCTCAGGAGCAACAGGGAGGAAATTAAAAACAGCCTGGAAATGGCTGAGGATTCCTGGAGAAGGGAACTGTATGGGCCCGTTTTCAGGGATAATTTCATTGCTGCACCGCATATAGAACCGGTAACGGGAAAGGCAGTTTCGTCCACGGACAGCACTGAATTCATAAGGGAACTCTACAACGGCAAGAAACTCATACTCATACGTGCGTATACGGTGCTGGGGAAGAAGATATACCCAAGCTTCATTTCTGAAGTCATTTCAGTTTCGAGGGATGATCTTCAGCAATTCACAATCATGCTCATGGAACATTCAGAGCATCTCAGCATAATAGAGATGCTCAGGGAGGAAACACCTGATTACATCCTGGTGGACGGGTCACTAACAGGCAGGATTTTCAGGAAATTCAGGCCACTCAATGCGGAAGGGTACCGGGAATTCAGCAGGAAGTATGTGGAAGCACTTGGGAATATGCTGGATATGGCATCCGCCAAAGGTATCCCAATAATATTCATGGCCAAGAGTTCTGAATCAAAATTATTCAGGTCATTTCTTCTCAACCAGATAAAACAAGGTAAGCATAGCGAAGAATTTCTTAGGGAAGAGGAGCAGCTCGGTGCAAGCGATCACTTCCTCGTGAAGTCCCTTGCAAGGGAGGCAGGATACACTGTTCCGCTGCTGCAGGCTGTCCCAAGAATCTGGGGCGAAGGCAGGTTTCCAGTCCTCACAACCCATATACTTCCAAGGGTAAACGATCTTCCCCTGAAAGTTGATGTTGTATTCTCAACGGAAGGCCAGATTCCGGATACCACTGAGGGATCCCGCCTTCCGGAAGATGTGCTGAACCTCCTTTTCTGGGGATACGGGGACCTGAAGGCATACAACATCTGGCTTGCGGACGTGGATCGCCTGGTCAAGTTCAGGAACAGCGAAGTGGAGAATATTTACATGAAGGCATTTGAACGGGAAATCGGAGTAAGCTTCTATGAAACAAGAGGTGAAAGGCGTGCAAGACTCAGGATCTGATTTGGGCTACGTTGTGGGTGACAATACATCTGATATCTTCCGGTTTGTCCTGTCGGAAAATTCGCAGGTCAAGAAGTGGGAATACGTTTACATGGATATCAATGGGAACAAAGTCCTCGGAAGGGTTGAGAGAATCATTTCCAAGAGCGAGCTTCTCAACGACAGCATGGATTACGAAAGCGTAAACAGGTATGTTTCAAGTGACCTTGATTACTCGGTGAACCTTTGCCTTGCAAGGACCCTTGGCTCAATGAACGATGGCAACCTTGAGCTTTCAAGGGACCTTATCAGGCCTGGAACCAAGGTTCACAGGGCTACCAGCCAGATGCTGGAAAAAATCTTCAGGTATGACGAGGATGAATCACTTGACATTGGGTACCTTGCTGACAGGTCAGATGTCCGGGTATCCCTCAGTGTGTCTGGCATGAGGAGGCATGTTGCCATTGTGGCCCAGACGGGCGCTGGCAAATCGCATACTGCAGGTGTTCTCATGGAGGAACTCCTGAAGAAGGGTGCCTCTATTGTTGTCCTTGATCCGCACGCAGATTACGTGCTCATGAGGAAATCCCAGTCTGGCAGTTTCTACAGCAATTCCATCAGGGTCTTCAGGACACCGTTGAGCACGGGAAGGTATGACTCTTTCCAGCAGGGACTCGTCAACGAATTTACCCTCAGGTTCGCCGACCTTGAAGCTGATGATGTTTCTGAAATAATGGGAATAAAGGAGTCCTGGACGAACCTCAGGAAGTCTGTGGAGCTATCGGTGAAGAACATGCATGGAAGAAGGGACATTGATGACTTCATCAAGGCAGCCGAATCACTAGACCCTCCGGAGGATTACCATAAGATTGCGGGCAGGTTAAGGCTTCTTTCCAAGGTCAAGAGCATTTTCGGCGACAGGACAACCGGGCTTGCAGACTACATACAGCCTGGCATGATGTCAATACTTGACCTTTCAGGCATGGACCAGTTCCTTGCCAACTATTTCTCGTACAGGGTTGTTAACGAGATCTATGAATCAAAGCTTACATCCCAGTACAAATATCCGGTTTTCATATTTATTGAAGAGGCTCACAATTTTGTACCGCCTGGCTCCTCCACGCAGATATCACAGATCATAAAGAAAGTTGCATCTGAAGGGCGAAAATTCGGAATATTCCTGGTTGTGATAACTCAGAGGCCAGGCAAGATTGACCAGGATGTCCTTAGCCAGTGCAACTCCGAAATCATACTGAGGATCACGAATCCTCTGGATCAGAAAGCAATTCTGGAGAGTGGTGAAAGCATCAGCCAGGCAGTGATTGACGACCTCCCTTCCCTTAATGTGGGAGAGGCAATCCTCGTGGGGCAGTTCGTCAAGGTACCGGTAAATGTCAAGGTCAGATCAAGGGAGAGCAGGGAGGGAGGAGGCGACATTGATGTTGTTTCCCTTCTAAGGGAGTCAAGAATGGAAAGGGATGAAAAGAACAGTGCTTCAGGCGACCTGAAGAGAATATCGAGGATACTGGGTGATTGAATGTTAAGGTTTCTGCATATGTCGGATACTCACCTTGGAAGCCGCCAGTACATGCGTGATGATCGTGAAAACGATTTTTACGAGGCTTTCAGGGAGGCAATGGAGATTGCAATTGAGAGGAAGGTGGATTTTATCGTGCACTCAGGTGATCTCTTTGATACCTGGAGTCCCTCAAACAGGGCACTTACGGAATTCAAAGAGACTGCCCTTAAGATGAAGGACGCGGGAATCCCAATGTACCTCATTATGGGGGATCACGACAGGCCCAAAAGGACTGATTACCCTGCTGCGAAGATATTTGATTTTCTCGGCATCACATTGCTTGGCCATGACGGAGTAGAATCCTGCACGTATTCAAAGGATGGGGAAGAAGTCCTCATTGTGGGGATTTCCAACCTCAAAGGGTCAAGGAAAGACCAGCTTATTGAGGAATATGCGGAGGCTGACAAGCTTGCACAGGCTGCAAAGAATTCCATCCTCATTTCACACCAGGCTGTTACCGGGTACCTCATTGAAGATGCATGTGAAGCGAAGTATGAGGACCTTCCGAAACATTTCAGCTATCTCGCATTCGGCCATGTGCATGATGGGGCCATAAAGTCAGACAGCTACCCGCTGTTTTCGTATGCAGGTTCCACCGAGATGAAGAGCATAAGGGAGATCAGTGCCTTCCTGAAACAGGGAAAGGCAGTCAACCTGGTTACACTGGAAAACGGAGAGGCGAAAGCTGAAAGAATACCCCTCACAAAGGTCAGGTACCAGTTCCTTGTGGAATCCGACTTCAAAAGCTACGTGGGGGATATTGACAAGGTGCTGGAGAAATACAGGGACAGGTTTGGAGGCAAAGTTCCCCTGGTGACCGTGAGGCTGAACGGCTCCGGCGATAAGGAAGAGGTCAGGAGAGCTCTGTCAAAATACCAGGAGGCTAGTTTCCGACCCCCTGAATTCATATCAGAAACGGTGGAAATTGAGTCCCGCCCAGGCATGGACACTGCTTCAGATTACATAAAGGCTTATTTCAAGGACAACCCCCAGCTTGCAGAACTGGCACAGGAATTCTACAGGCATGCCCGCCAGGACAGGGAAGAAGCCATAAGATGGCTCAGGGAAAAACTGGGGATAGGTGAGTGACATGATCATAAAACAGCTTGAACTGTTAAACTTCCTGTCCCACGCCCATTCAAAGATTGATTTTGAGAAAGGAGTGACTGTGATCTACGGCCACAACGGTGCGGGAAAGAGCAGCATCATTGATGCCATAAAGTTCGCACTATTTGGAGAAAAGAGGGGGTCCTCCATATCTGACCTCATAAGGCGTGGTTCAGATGAAATGTCGGTTACACTCGATTTCAACATCGGGCAGCATGAATACCGGATACAGAGGATGATGTCACTTGGGAAAAGCGGCATCAAGTCAAGGGATGCCATACTTACAGAAGATAAATCTGAACTAGCGAGGACAGTTTCTGGTGTAGATGATACTGTATCCGGAATCTTAGGCATAGACAAGGACACTTTTCTGAACTCGGTGTTTGTCGAACAGGGAGAGATAGATTCGCTCATATCAAAGACCACAGCGGAGAAGGAGAAGACATTCAGCAAGATCCTGGGGCTTGATCTCCTGGGTGATTTTGCAAGGGACCTTGGACAGCTTTCCAGGGATGCTGAAGCCAGCCTCATGGCTTATTCTGGCCTTGCAGATGACATTGACGAGATCAGGAACGGCATCAAGGCCAGGGAGGAAAAGGCAACCGAACTTGGAAGGCAGCTCATATCAAAAGAGCAGGAGAAGAACGCTCTCACAGCTAAGCTTTCACAGGCAGAAAAGTCAAGGGCAGAAGTACAGGAGAAACTTGCAAGGCTGAATTCCATCTCGGATCAGCTCCAGTCAAGAAAGAGGGATCTCGATGCCATAGCAGTCAGGGTTGATCGCAGAATGAAGGATATCCGCGAACAGAGGGACCGTCTGGAAAAACTAGGGAAGGAAGTGGATCATGACCTTCTGGGCAAGGCAGATTCAATAGGGGAATATTTTTCCCTGGCAGATTCACTCCCGGCAAAGAAAGAACTCCTTAAGAACCTTGACGAGAGGCTGCAGCAGATTCAGACAATTTCTGGAGAAATCAAGAACCTGGAGCAGGGGCACAATGCCTACATTCTCCTCGACAAGAAACTCACAGACCTCAGGAACAGAAGGGAGGAACTTGAGGCCAGGGAGGCAGATTACCGCAAGACTGAAGCAAGGATCAGGGAAGTTGATTCTGACATAGAGAAAAGGAACCAGGCACTGAAGAACAGGGAGGATATACTGAAGGGCAAACTTGGGCTTGAGTCAATAACCTCAGCGGCAATTCAGGAAGAAAAGAAGAAAATAGAGGGGTCAAGGCTTCAGCTCGAGGAAAAGATCCAGGCCATCAAGAGTGAGGTGGGAAAGGCAAATCTCGACATCAAGGAAATATCAGACAACAGGGGAATACTGTCCAATTCATCCACCTGCCCGCTCTGCCTGCAGCCCCTCTCAAAGGAGCATATGGGGAGGCTGAATTCAGAGTACAGGGAGAAAGAGGACACGCTCAGGAAGAGGCTTGTGGACCTTGCGGAGCAGAAAAAGCACCTTGATGTGGAGAAGATACAGCTTGAAAAACGCATTGAAATGCTCGGTTCTCAGGACATCGAGGGTCTATCTGTGGATACCAAATATATAGAATCACTGAAGAACGAGGCCGGTGAACTCATGAAGAGCATAGAAGCGCTCAGGGGAAGCCATGGGGCATACCAGACCTACATGGCAGATGTGGTCGACACCGAGAAGAAGCTCAGGAACCTCAACTTCACATACAACAGGTATGAGCAGTATTCCCAGACAATTGCAACCACAGATGTTGAGCAGCTTAAGAAAAAGCAGCAGGAGACCCGTGAGGACATGGAGAGATCCGAGAGGCGGCTCAGTGAAATGGAGAAGGAACTCAACATTGTCCCGGACCCAAACATAAGGCAGAAAATTAAAGCAATGAGAGAGAAGGAGAAGACGAGGCTCCAGCTTTATAACGATCTTTTTGCCCTCAATTCCACGCAGGAGGGTGAGAAGGCACAGGTGGAATCCCTCAGGAAGGACATTGATCAGCTCAATTCCCAGCTTTCCGGCAAGCCAGCCCTGGATGAGGAGATGGTTGCAGCCTCCAGGGAATACGAAAGGGTAAATGGGGAGCTTCTGAGCAGAATACAGGAGGAGTCATCCATCAGGGCATTCATTGAAACTGAGAGGTCGCAGGCTGATGAACTCAAGGCAAAGCTTGTGGGCCTTGAGCAGAAGAAAGCCTCGCTTGACACCCTGAAAAGCAGCATTGATGTAATCAGCAAACTCAAGGCATGCTTCGACAGGGAGGGGATCCAGAAGGCCATCCGGAAAGATTCAGCGGTATACATAACCAACAAGGTGAGGGAATACTCCACTTCCTTCAATCTGGATTTTGATGATGTTAGCATCAACGAGGAGATGGGCATCGAGGTGTCCCAGAACGGGAACGTCCAGAGCATTGACATGCTAAGCGGGGGGGAAAAGGTGGCCCTTGCCATTGCGCTCAGGCTGGCACTGGCAACATATGTTATGGAAAGCATCAAGACAATAGTAATGGATGAGCCCACCACGTACCTTGATGAGGACAGGAGGAGCAATCTCATGGACATCATACAGTACACCTTCAGGGGAGAGGAAACACCTGTCCCCCAGATGATCCTTGTAACCCACCACAAGGAACTTGGATCTGTTGCAGACAATGTTTTCGAGATATCCAAGAAAACTGGGGAATCAAAGGTCACATCCGTCTGATCTATAGAAGGGGTGGGGACTGGAAGATGTAGAAAAATGAATTCATGTCCAAACCCCTTTCATATTTATCAGACACAGATTACGAAAAAGATTGTTATACACCTTATGATTTAACGTAATTGCTTTAAGGGCAACCTGAGGGACAATAGGATTTCCAGAATGAAAGTTAGCGCAGTGATTCCCACAATAAACGAAGAGAAGACCATCGGAGAGGTCATTGAAGGGCTGAAGAGCCTCGGGCATGAAGTTGAAGTAATAGTGGTCGACACAAATTCCAGGGACAGGACCAGGGAAATAGCTGAGGAAAAGGGCGCGAAAGTCATAAGCGAGCCCAAGCGTGGCTACGGGGTAGCATACAAGACGGGCCTTGACAACATAACAGGCGATATTGCCGTGTGCCTGGACGGGGACGGAACTTACCCGACAGATGTGGTGGGGCCGCTCATACAGATCCTCCAGATGGACGAGGTGGATTTCATCTCTTGCGACAGAATAACCCTCAGGACAGCCAAGAACTACACCACTCTTCATTTTGTGGGAAACAGCATCCTGACCAAGTCCATAGGAATGCTTTTCAAGGTGAGCCTGAAGGACTCGCAGAGCGGCATGTGGGTATTCAGGGCAGACCTATACCGGCAAATGAGGAACCTCAGCGACGGGATGTCATTCTCCCAGGACATAAAGATAGAGGCAATCAAGCTTGGAAAGTTCATAGAAATCCCAATCAAATATGGTGTCAGGATAACAAAACCCAAGCTCAATACATGGAGAGACGGGTTCACAAACCTATTTTACGTGTTCATCAAGCGCGTGAACAATTCCTGAACACATCTGCAGGCTCGCCAGACATTTCTGAAACAGACATTGGGAAAGGTTTTAGTTCTTCTATGCAGATTACAATGCTGGCATGGCGATCCTCAAGAGGAAATCTTCCAAGGAAGTACAGACAGACAGCGAAGGCGTAAGGAAGTTCATAGACCTTAGTGAGTACAAGTTCCAGGAAGAAAAGGCAGACATAAGGTACGTCGCCAGGGTCGCTGAGGTGAGGAAACTTGAGGACGTCAGGAAAATAGGCCAGTACATTTTTGAGGGAGACATCCTGTTCATTGACTGCTCTGCAGTTTCAGCAGAGGATTACACAATGAAGAGGATTACAGAGGAAGTAAGGCGGATGGTCCGTGATTCCAATGGCGATGTGGCCCTTGTTGGCAAGAGTTTTCTCATTGTAACGCCACCAGGCATCGCAATTGACCGGAACAGGATCAAGAACCTCTAGTAAGAGGGAAGCTTGGTTTTCTTCACATCATCGGCCACTATCATATCATTCATTTTCAGCTGGAACCTTACAAGCATTATTCCGCCGATGAGGACTGCAAGAGATGCAAGCAGGAATTCGATCCCGTATCCGAATGAGTATGCCACATAGCCGGAAACTACTCCGCTGCCTATTTGCCCAATGCCAAGGAATGAGTTGTAATAGCCAATTGCCTTTCCCCTGTTTTCCGGGATCGCCAGTTTGGAGATAGAAGTGACCCAGCTTATGCTTATGAAGCTCCAGAAGAATCCCATAAGTGTGTAGCTTAGGATTGCCAGAGGTATTGAGAACTGGAAACCTATGAGCAGGACGGCAAGGAATGTGCTGAAGCCAAGAATTCCGACTCTTGAAAACAGGGCAACTGACAGGGACTTGCTTACGCCAAGCCTGTTAATAGTGCGCCCGCTAATCCTGAAGGCCACTGCAGATGCAACGTTGTTCAGAAGGTACATTATGAAGACCTCTGTCTCGCTGGCATGGAGCACATTGAGCATGAACACGGGAAAAGGGATGAAGAAAAGCTGGAAACCAAACATGAGGAAGCACGTATAGAAAATGTACACTTTTGTCCTCCTGGCCAGCTTCTTGCCCACTCTTTTCACGCTCATTGTATGGATGACATTGGAAGGGAAATACCGGACCCTTTCCACGGTTCTGATGGAAAATGTCTTCGAGAGTTTCGGGCTGTACCGGGGGATCCTTTTCTTCGGCTCCGGAAGGAGAACCCAGGCACTGACCCCGGCAAGCAGGTATATGAATGCGGATATGACGTATAGTTCCGGAAGGAAGTGGGAATTCCGGTTGCCATAGAGATTCAGCATGAGGGTTCCAATTGCAAGGCCTGCAACCAGCCCAATGTATGAGACGGTGTTGAAGTTGGACATAACATTGGGCCACCTCTTCTCAACCGTGCTCTCCAGTATCAGCAGTGTGGCCACAGGAGTACTTGCCATGGCCAGAATCTGGAATATGATAAGGGTCAGGGCGTACATCCCAAGTGTATTCACAATGAGGATGAGGAGAAGGGAAAGGAAAGAGCCGAAGAAACCGATGAGGAGGAAGATCTTTCTCTTTCCAATGCTGTCGGAGAGGTTACCCCAGAATATCAGGGCAGGGACAGAAGCAGCTGATGCTATGGAGGAAATAGTGCCCACGTCTATAACGCTGGCGTGAAGGTAAATCACCACGAATAAAGGCAACAGCGGGGATGTCAGGCCACTGGACACGTTGGAGAAGAGATAGCTTGCAAACCAAGCGTGGCCCATGATTGCAGGAGCCTTCTGTTCTGCGCCGGTTACAGGTTCTTCATCCATATCTGACATGCTGAGCCTACTTCAAGGGTCAGTTATTTTTCCCATGTATTAATTTATTTTTGTGTACGTATGTGTAGGAAACGTTGTGCAGGCTTGCATTTCCCAGTTAAACTTATAAGTAGATTGAAAATCCTCAGGGATGACTGGAAACAGCTTATCCATAAACAAGAACAGCACAGCCCTTGTCCTGATCGATTTGCAGAAAGGAATCATTGGAAGGGACACTAAGCCGTTCAAAGCTGTGGATGTACTTTCCAATGCAGTAAAGCTTGTGAGAAAATTCAGGGAAAACAAAATGCCCATTTTTTTCGTGCATGTTGACTTCAGGAATGCTTTGCCACTCAGGGTGGAATCAGATTCTTCCCTTTCAGGTGGCAATCCTCCGGCTAACTGGGCCGAATTTGCTGACGAGTTGGGGGTAACACAGGATGACCTGGTTGTGACCAAGAGACAGTGGGGTGCATTTTATGGCACAGATCTTGAACAGCAGCTAAGGAGAAGGAAAATTGACACAATCGTCCTTGGAGGGATTGCCACAACTTACGGCGTGGAGAGCACTGGAAGGTTTGCCTATGAATTGGGTTTCAACCAGATCTTCGCAGAGGATGCCATGACAGACATGGCTGAAGAATCCCACAGGGTTTCGGTTGAGTACGTCCTGAAAAGAATGGGAAAGGTCAGGAAAACTGAGGAGATCCTCACATCCTTCTAATCTCAACTTTCATTTTTTGGACAGAGCGAAACTGACATTACCAGTGTTGCCCATTCGCAATCATGGCGAAAGTAGTCAATAACATAAACATGGAACTTCATGAAAGCACCATTCATAAGGCGAAGGAAAACAACAATTCCATCCCTTCTGAGAAAATCATTGATGGCGTTTTCAACCTTTCAGGAAGCCCGCAATTCTCTGCAAAAGTGGGTTCCCAATTTACAAAATTTGAACTAGGATGCGATGAGCCCAGTGTCCTTGGCGGCCCGGGAGTCCACCCTACCCCGCTGACATACCTACTCTTTGGAGTAATGGCTTGTTTCAGTTCATCACTAGCTGCACAGTGTGCCGAAGAAGGGCTTGAGTTGAAGGATCTTAAGGTGCGCGGAAAGCTCCTGTACGACCTTGGACCGGCAGTTATTGAATCCGATGCCCCAATCATAAAGGGAATGAAACTGGAAGTCATTTCAACCAGCAATCTTGACAGGCAGATCAAGGAAGCCTGGAAGAAATGCCCCGCTGTGTATGCAATTCAGAATCCCGTACCAACGGAGATAAACCAGGTAAAAGCCTGATCCAACTCGTCCAGTGGCTGAAACGCCATATCAATTATATAACCGGGGCACATGTTAATTCTGGGTTCTTTAGGATCCCAGGAGATATTCTTTATGGCAGTTGAAAGAAGAGCAACAGTGAAATGGACCGGAGATCTGATTAGGGGAGCAGGAAACATACATTTCAGCTCAGGAGCAATAGCGGATTCACCTGTTACCTGGGCATCCAGAACCGAAGCTCCAGGAGGGAAAACAAGCCCGGAAGAGCTTCTTGCCGCAGCCCACGCATCATGCTTTTCCATGGCACTTTCAGCAGGGCTGGCAAGAGCAAGAACCCCGCCAAAGGAGCTGGACGTCACTGCAACCTGTATCCTTGACAAAGTGGGAGACGCTTTCAGGGTCACAGAAATGCACCTTGAGGTATCAGGTAAAGTCCCGGGAGCAACGGAGGAATCATTCAAGCAACAGGCTGATGCCGCCGAAAAGGGATGCCCCATTTCAAATGCCCTTAAGGGAAATGTGAAGATAAGCCTGAAAGCCAGCCTTGTCAGGAATTGATTTTCAGGAATCATTTTAAATAGCAATCCACTTATTTTTGATCTGTTGCTCCTAAAGGTCAAAGTCATATTTGGTTCCGGGAAACCCCATATGGATGGGGATACCCTTGTAATACATACTTCTGAGAAGCCGGAAAAGGGAATGGCCAACAGGGATATAATCAGCCAGGTGGCCAGGATATACGGGATCGCCCAAACAAACGTGACTATAATCAGGGGCCTGAAATCCAGGAGAAAAGTCCTGCAACTGGCGGGCATCGATGTGAAACCGGTTGAATGACAAATATGAAAGCGCCGGACAGATCCTTGTCTACGTGGATAACTGAATTATCCTTGGATATTTCAGGTATTCCAAGTCTACGCTGTCCGGCAAATAACAATCACCAGATCATACTTATGGATTAATCATAACAGATCATGGAGTTCCGCCTATGTAAACAGGTTAGGCAATTTACGGGAGCCCAACTACAAAGGTCAGCATATCTTTAGAAACTTAAGAATATTTTAATAAGCTTGGGACGTAATGCATCCATGAGCTATCACGAAGCCATTTCTCTATCTGCCTTCCTAATGGGAGGTTTATCTCTTATTTTTGGAATCTTCGAGTCCATCATTATGGACGGAACAAGCTTGTCTTACTTAGCGAACACAGTCTTCTATGCAGGCTTTGGACTGTGGATGTTTTTCTGGGCCATTGCCATAGGCGTAGAGTCATATTCCAAGCATACAAGATAAAGCAAACTTTATGGATACTATAAAAGGAGTTGAACCTTTATCTTCTCTATCTTGGTGAATGCACTCTCCTCAACTTATGCCCGCAATTTTTGCAGAATTTCTTGCCCATGAAGCTGGAGCACACACACTGGCAGGATTCCTCCTCTGCATCGACAATGCAATACTGGCACATGAGTTGATGACGTCAAAAATGGACTAATAATCTATTCCTAAGCAGTGTACCAAAAGCGGCTCTGGGAAATTTGTATTTGCAAATACAGAATCAAATTCTTTTTCCATACAATTTTATGACTAAAGCAACCGTTAAATTGATTTTTAATGAGAAAAACAGGAGAGAAGTGCAGGGGATGGGATTTGAACCCACGTATCCCTACGGAACCAGACCCTCAATCTGGCGCCTTTGACCAATCTCGACAACCCCTGCAGGGATTAGGCAATTGTTCTGTGCAATATTTAATTTTCCCATAAGGAAGGCATAAAGTCAGATTGCTGTTGTGCCAAATGAAAACATGATCAGGAGCAAAGTATCATACTTTTGGGTAAATGCCCATGAAATCAAATTCTCCCTGAAAAAATCAGTTAAATTTAAATCAATGGCTATTTCTCTATTTATAAAGGGGTAAATGTGTCCATACCTATCACTAATGAAGCTTACATTGTTGACGCAATAAGAACTCCAGTTGGGAAAAGATACGGCGCCCTAAAGGAAATACATCCGGTTGATCTTCTGGGAAACCTTATAAAAGGTGAACTGAAAAGAACAAAACTGGATCCCTCAAGAGTAGAGGACGTCATAATCGGTTGTGTGAGCCAGGCTGGTGACCAGGGGTTCAACGTTGCAAGGAACGCATGGCTGTCTGCAGGCTTGCCGGAAACGGTACCGGGGACTTCTATTGACAGGCAATGCGGATCAAGCCTCCAGGCAGTGACATTTGCAGCACAGGCGGTCAAGTCAGGAATGCAGGATCTTGTGTTTGCAGGCGGTGTGGAATCTATGTCAAGAGTACCCATGGGAAGCACCATAAACAGCGCTTCCAATCCCATTACCCTGGGGCTGGTTTTAAGGTATGGACTTGACAAGGAATGGTTCAGCCAGGCAAAAGGGGCTCAGCTCATTGCTGAAAGGTATGGTTTTGAAAGGGAAGAACTGGATGAATTCAGCTACATGAGCCATGTTAAGGCTGGTTCAGCGATGGAGAGGCTTCAGGCTGAGATAATGCCAGTAGAGGCAGACATCAATGGTGATGGAACTGAGGTTGTCACTTTACTTGACAGAGATGAGGGAATCCGACTAAATCCTGACCTGGGCAAGATGAAAGAAATCAGGCCGGCTTTCAAGGAGCTCGATCTGATCACAGCAGGAAATTCATCCCAGATCTCGGATGGTGCAAGCATTTCCGTCATAGCTTCACAGGATGCAGTTGAAATCAACGACCTTAAGCCAAGAGCAAGGGTTGTAGCGGCTTCTGTAGTTGGAGTGGATCCTGTTACGATGCTCACAGGCCCGATACCAGCCACTGAGAAGGTTTTGCAGAAAGCAGGTCTGGATTATTCAGACATCGATTACTTTGAGGTAAACGAGGCATTTGCTCCCGTCGTAATGGCGTGGCAGCAGGAGACTGGCGTCCCATGGGACAAGGTAAATATCCACGGTGGAGCAATAGCTATCGGGCATCCACTTGGCGCCACGGGTACGAGGATACTTTCAGGTATGCTCAACATCCTGGAACAGCATGACAAGAAATTTGGGCTCATAGCTATCTGTGAAGGCGGCGGAATGGCAAATGCAATGATTATAGAACGTATCTAGGGCCCCTAAGGTTCCCTCATCATTCAATCAGCTTTGGGGAATGGGTGAATCATAGGAAACAGAAATCCTGCAACCCTGATGATTTTAACCGTATGATTCTTATTTGTATACTGAATGTTTGACTGAAAGCGATAGGCAATTATAAATGAGGAAGTGGAAGCCCTTGATCAGGGTGATTGGCGTACGCGGAAGCCACTGGCGGACGGTACCGTTAACCCATACCAATGGTTGACGGAATATGTTATTCCAGGTGAGAACAAAAGGATTGAAGCTAATACTGCGGATAGAACAGTCTTTACCATTGGTTTTTAGCACCCGCATGGTTGGGATAGCCTTGTTCCGCGTCTCCGGCTTTGTTCAATGACGTTTAAGGAAAATCTCATACACGTACTCAGAACTGTAACCATTGGGGAGAGGGTCACCCTCCTCTATTTTTCTGACGCGTTTCATGCCTATTTTTTCAGCTAAAGCTATTGATGCGGTGTTGCCTGTACTCATGGTGGCACGAATCTTACAGAGTGCAAAGTGGAATTCAAGATATTCAATCATTAACATAACAGATTGGAAACCATATCCCATTTTCCAGAAATCCGGGAATACCACGTAGGATAAATCGGCAATACTTCCGGAAATGGTGGCCTGCACCCAGCAGACATATCTCTTCAAGGTTTCATCAAAGACCAGCCAGTTCAACCATTCCTCATTTCTGTCTGGCGGTGCCCCTGCTTCTAATTTACTGAAACGGATTTCAAGCTCTTCCGGTGAAGAAGGTGGTGAAAGCGGTATACGTTCATAAATTCGTGAGTCGGAAAACTCCTTGTATAACATTTTAGCGTGGTTGGATCTCAGGTTTTCAAGGTGCAGGGATTTTTTGCTCCCATGGTTCTGGAGTCTATCATTCACCGCTTGCAAACCACAACCGATTAAATAAGCTTTTCAGGGATTGGACATTGTCAATTTTTAGTTGATGTGCGACGGCCATCGGTTTCAACACTTCATGATTCCATCTGTCTCCTGCCATTCAGTTACCTGTACCTATAAGTTATGCACAAATGGCTATAGAAATCATAACTTTCATATGACATAGCATTCTGGCACATTATTGAGAGCGATCAAGTCCGTCACCCAGTCCTATTCACCTTCCCGGAGGATCAT
>JAKAUW010000032.1 GCA_021817455.1 Thermoplasmata archaeon
ATATAATCTGCATTACTGACTTAAAGGTTAACGCCACTCCTAACGTTGACATAAAAATGCCAGAAATCAAGAATGGGATTCTTACTATGGGAAAACCTTTGATGGCCTCGTCACTTGAATAAAAGAACAGTGCTGTTGCAATCACCAAGAGTGGCATTGCTACGTCAGCGTCTTCAAAGAAAACGTACCCATTTTGTATGAATCTGAGAGCTAATGGAACAATCATCCCTATAACAATCAACGCCACGAAACGGTACGTTGAATACGGATCCCGGTCTTTTATGATATCTTTAAGTTCCAAAGGCATCCAAAAGAAATACTAGAAGGACAAATTAAATATTACTGCTGACGCGGCAGTCAGTTTTTGGTTGGAACTCCAATAATTTCAACTTGAGGTAAGAATCTGCTATAGGAGTAGGCAACCTGCCCTTTTTTGAGAATGTTTATAACTTCACGATCTTATTGTAAACCGGAGTGAAAGCCTGATGGCAAATGACGTTAAGTTCATCACGAAAGAGACGCAGGGGAAAAAGAAGAGAATCCCCATTATTGGAAGAATAATCAGTCACGAGGAAGGGAAAAGGGATGACCAGTTCCAGCTGAGCGAGGAGAGCATCCAGAGCATATCCGGTTACACCGAACAGCACCGGCAGGCAATCCTAGCTGCGGCCGGGCAGATTCAACAGCACCAGCAGCTCTATTCCGCAAATTACAAACTTGCAATGGAAGACCTGAACTATCTGCACAGCCTGCTTCTCAAGGGCATTGATACGCACGCCGTTTACCAGCTCCTGATGAGCAATCCGCATGGTGCGGCAGAATTCATCAAGCAGATGGGTCTCAGCAACGTTAGCGTTGCGGATGCTGCATATTCTCCCAGGAGAACGAACCTGATCGGTTCGACAAGTTTCCAGAAATCGACGGTTCCTGTGGCAAACCTTGGAATCATTCCCATTGCCCCGAATCTATACATCGGCCTTGCAGACAACAGCACATTCTACTATCTTTCAAGGCCGTCCAGGGATTCCCCGGGAGTACTCTACCCGGTGGGCACGCTCAAATCTTCCGAGCTCTCAAAAATCCTTGCAGAACTTGGGAACACAAACTTCCTTGACAACGTGCTTGTAAGTTTGCAGCAGTTCAACAGGCATGTAGGAGGGCTTGTGGGTTCAGGGGTCAAGGTTCCGGAGAACAACTCTGGGAACCTGGGTCCCGGTGGCTCGTTCAATTTCGACAATCCCACGTCAAACCCTGCAAGTTACCAGATCCCATTGGAAGTGACAGCTGCACAGGGGGGAGAATCACAAGGGTCACTTTCAGGCGGAGAGATGGAGTTCGGAATAAGGGAGGCCACAAGGGTTCTCGTTTCCGGTTCGGACGACCTCAAGGTCAACGGGACTTATTCCGATACCCTGAGGGAAAGGCTCGGCAAAGGTTCAAAGGTTGCCAGGAATGTGGCTGCCTATGCTGCTCTGGCATATAACATAACACCGAATGAAGCCGCGTCCTACCTTTATGGAGGAAAAACATCTGCCACTGAACTTGGCAGAAACCTCAACAGCATCGGAGAGCAGCTTAAGAGAGGGAAGTTCAACGGTGCAAACAGGTTCGTGAACAAGATACAGAAGGGGCTTGTCACACAGTTTGCCAAGGATCATCGTGGTGAAAACCTTCCTGCAAACCCGATTGAGTTTGCAAGGCTCATGCAATCCGACCAGAAGCTGAGGGAACAGTGGACTGAATTCACATCGGATACTGCTGAAACAGCTGATGCATACGAAGATTTCCTGGATTCAAGGGACGACAGCGACGATGAGGACGATGGAAAAAACTGACAGGGGGTAGCCAAACCCCCGAACGTGAAGCGAAACCTTCAAGGGAAAAGCCAACTCCAACTTCGCCAGCTTCAAAGACGGCAATGGACCTCTTCGAGCCATTCTCCGCTTCTTCGGCTCCATTCAACGGCGGAAACTGGATTGCGGCAATGGCCTATATGCCCTCATCAAAGCAGAGGCAGCTTATGATGAATGCTTACAAGAATTCAATGACCGGCCTTGACCCCGTTTCTGTCAATGAGATCTTTGAGTATTACTACAAGAATGGGGAATACCTCGACGATCCGGGTGAAAAGATTACCCCGGATGTCTCAAAAGATATCATTAAGGAGCTTCAGGAGGCCGTGGAAGGTTCGGATGATGAGGCATACGATTGAGGTGACAGGATGGCATCAATAAAGAGGCCCGTAAGGACAAAGAGGAAGGCAAATGGGGAAACCTACAAGTATCCGCTCAATAATGGTGTCGGATGGCCCAGGACCAAAGCAGGTCTGCTTGCGGACGTTCTGAGACAGGAGTTTCCGGATGAACAGGTTCAGGTCCTGCAGACAAGCAAGTCCCTGAATCTCTGGGCCCCATTTATGACACAGTTCAAGTATTTCGAGCAGAGAGGTTCCAGGGCAAACAACCTCGAGATGGTCCCGTTCGTCGCTAAGGAGCTCTATCAATCCCTTCCTGACTACCAGACAGCCATATACTTCGAGGACGGGAACATACTTGTTGGGTCAGCAAGCCCAAACAGTGATATTTTCGTGGCAATGGAGTGGTTCAGGATGTATCCTCCAGATGACGGTAACAGGGTCCTGTACGTGAACAGGAACGGGGGCGTAAGGGAAGAAACCAACCCAAGCCTGAAGCTGGAGGAGATCAAGACGCAGGTTAAGGAAGTGAAGAATGTCACAGAGGTGCATGGATATCTCCCTGATAACTCAGCAGATGTGCTTCTGAATGGTCTTGAAAAGGTTCCAGAGGACACGCTTGTCCAGATCGAATGGGATCCGATGTATGAGGAATTCAAGATATTTCCATACAGCCAGAGCGGCCCTGTCCTTACTGTGGAAGGGGCTACCATTTCAAGCAGCGAGAAACCCGTCTACACGTTCGTTAAGGCAAGGCAGCTCAAGCAGGCGTTGAAACTGTATGAAAAGTTCACGCCCCCAAACATCTCATTCATGTTTGGGGATGACAAGCCGTTGATACTTGATACGCCGGTGTACCAGCCGAGCGAATCGGGAGGTTACGCGGGCACTTTAACGGTGATGATCTCACCTGCCCGATAATTATTCGGGCAAATTGGAACAACAGTACCGGAATTTGGAAGAAAATAGGAGTGAAACGATGTTTGGAAAGAAGAAAAATACAAGATTTAAGGCAGTAAGAAAGGCTGGCGCGAAGAACATAGTCTCTAGGGGGAGAAAGTTAGTCAGGAACCAGCAGGAAAAAAGGGCCGAAAGGAAGGCGGAAAACGCAAAATACCTGCAGGACCCGTAGTTAAGCGGCATTGGAACTGGCGAAGGAGTGAAATAAATGAAACAAGAATTGGAGAACCCAGAAAACTGGGCAATGGATGGAACCGGGGAGTCCATAATCAAGCACCCAAACAGCCTGATTGTGTTCGGTTACCATCTTGATGAAACAGACCAGGTAAGAGAGAAGGCACTTAGGGAAGCCGTGAAAGCGTACGGCGTCAAGAAGGTTAGGGAGAAACTGTCGGCCCTGGTAGGTTTCAACAAGCATACCAGGTTCAATGGCATCCCCACGGAAGACAAGGCTTACGTCAACAGGTATGCCAAGAGGATGGGGATTCCCACAGATACTGACAAAAAGACCTTCACCCTGATGGAAGGCCCGTTAGTGGTAAAGAACAGGCTCAAAGGGAGGAAAAGCTGATGGGGCTGCTCAAAGACCTTGCAATTGTTGCGATAATACTGTTCCTGCTTATGGTGGGACTGGGAGCAATGGGGGTAAGCGCAGCACAACTCGCTGCAGACTGGCACACTTTTTGGCAGGGTTATCATCCGAATTTGCCGTTTGGGCTGTAGGTTGGAGCGGGAATGAACAAGACAGCCTTTACGGCACTGCTCTTAGCAGCTGCTTTCATCAGCATTGTCTATTTTCCTGTCGCAACCGCTTCAGGAATCAACACCTCCGCTTCGCAGAATTCAGGGGTATTTGTTACAACCGTCACTCCGGCACAGGATAACGTATCCCTCACCCTCCTGCCGGGAACCAATGGCTCCATAGTATTTCCCGAATGGACTTTCTGGATGTACGGTAACACCACCTACAAGATTTACATTGACGGCCTTCTGGTGCAGGAGGGGGTAAACCTCGGAACAGGGACGTTCCATTACAATTTTGCACCCGGAGAGCACAACGTAACTGTATTTCTGGGGCAGACTGCATACAACTTCAAGGACGTTCACATCATCTACGGAATTGCGACACAGCCCTACCAGACCGTATACGTTGAATCGACTTATCCGGGGGTAAATCAGCAACTCATCGTGTACAGCAATCAGACAGGCATTGTGACCTATGCCCACATGAAGATCCAGATGATCTCATCAACTCCAACTTCATACAAGATCTATGTGGACAGCCAATTCTACCAGAGCGGAAACATAAGCACCCCGACCTACTACGTCCCCCTATTCGAGAACACAACCTCCGTTTCCGTGACTGTGTACCTCGGGGGCAAGCTCTACAATTTCGACAATATGCCCATTGCCAAGGTTCCCCTGCAGCAGAAAAAGACCAGTCCGCAGCAGAAGCTGATCTACACGCAACTGGAGCAGGACATCCTCCAGGTCAGGCTGTACATTGCGGCGATAATGTCTCTCGCAGTGTCTCTCCTTGCGGTGGGTACGGTTGGGAAGTCGTACATCGACACCAGGATCAGGAGCTGACAATCTTGTTCGGCCGTGGAAATAAATTATCAAGGAAAGAGGAAAAGGAAGTTGAGAGCAAGGTCAGGGTGAATCTTGCAATAGAGGAGAGAACAAAGGCTGCCAAGGAAGAACTCACCCAGCAGGCAGAGGAAGAGGACACAAGGGGTAACATAAATTCCAGCGCCATCCGTGAAATGGCCTCCCTTAAGTACATACTCAGAAACAATGTTGGATTCGTGTTCATAGGTGTCCTGATACTCATTGCAGAGATCTTCATCGCGGGGCTGCTTTACACACTTGGAACGATGGCTGTAATGGTCCTGGCTCTCTATTTTTGGCTTACGAGGCTCTACACGCCTTCGTATATACACATACTTCTGGTCAAGATGAAGCCTTCAAAGACCGGCAGGGGCTCACCCGTGGTTTACGGCTATCTGCACATTCCTGTCAGCATGTTCCTGCACATAGAGACTGAGGGAGTTGCCCCCTCAATTCACGATCTGAGGTATGGCCCGGGAGTCTACATGGCAGAAGACGTTGAATACGACGGTTTTGGATACCCGTCAAGAATCAAGTTCACGTGGATGCAGTTTCCCGAACTCGAATTCATGCTGAAAAAGGAAATGTACAGCATAATGAAGGAGTACCTGGAGAGACTTGTAATCATATCCGACAAGCAGACAGAACTCGGCAAGTTCCTTTCTATTGCTGCAGCCAGGGAAATGACCAAGGAGAGGTTCAAGACCATAGACAAAGCCAAATCCCTGGAATATGAAGCACTGGAAGATGAGAAGCAGGCTATGATGGCGAACATCAGCAGGCTACTGAAGGACAATGACAACCTGCTGAAGGGACAGTCTGCCTCGTACAAGGAAGAGGAGGAAGAAGTTGAGGGACCCGAAGAATACGCCTAAACGCCCCTCAACCCCTTTTGGGGGCAACAGGCACATCCACAAGTCTTACAACATTGAACGCCCTGAATTCTGGCCCATCGAGAATCAACTGAGGGAATTGGAATACGAGAACCCTGAACTAAAGACAATGCCATATTTTCAGGAAATAAGGCAGAACTTCAGGGAACAGGCGGACAGGGATGAAAGGGAACCAAGGATATCCGTTGCAAGGTCGATCTCAATGGTTAGGGAACCTCCGCTTGAACGAGTTGAGGTAAAGGTAATCCCGACACATCGTAACAAAACCACAAGGTCATTTATTGAGGATGTGCTGAATGAAGGCACTCACAGGCTTCGATACTCACCAACCAAGGGCAAGAAACCCATCCCCTGGACACTTAACACCTACAGAAAGGGAAAACTGTCTTATTCGAGGCTTGTGCCATCTCCAAACACTTTTGGCTCAATGCCTGCCTATGACATGCAGATCCTCACGAGGCTTGGCAGGGAAACTTTGCCGCTATGGAACTACAAAGTTCTCCGCTATGAGCCCCTGATCACTGCAGTTTATCTGGCAAATGGCAGATGGGCAGTAATCAACCTGCAGACAAATGAATTGCTGCAATACGGGCCAGCTGAAGGACTCATTCCTGTTGGCTATGGCTTTGATCACCACCCTCCCGTAAGCCCTGAAGTTATGGACATGATTAAAGATAGGCTGCTGTGGGAGAAGAGGATAAAGAGCCTTGGGGAGCCTGGAACAACAAAGGAGCATACCGCATCCAACGACCATGCGGATAGCAAGCCCAAGGAAGAGAAGGGGAAAATCAAGAGGTTAGGAAAGTCCCTGAAAAACAGGAAAGTCAAGATAAGGCCTCTTGAAAAAAATGCACGCTGGAAAGGAAAGATCAAGCGATTCGGCATGAGAAGGAAGTGAACAATTGACGGAAAACATGACACAGGACCAGGGCAGTGGCGGCAAATGGATCGTCCTGCAGCGTTATGACCTTGCAGCAGGCCTTCTGTCTGAGGGCCACACCAGCATGGCCCACGTTAACAGCATCCTGAAGTCCCTTGCAACAGTGCACGGCCTCCTGAACGATGAATTCGATGAGATCTATCAGAATGAGTGCAAGGAACTTGAGGAATACGACCTACGACTCATGGAACTTGCCAGTGACGAGGATTACCTGGCCAACCGGTATGATTTCAGCTACAGGTGGTTTGGTTCTATCTCCTCCATGCTTTACAGGAAGAAGTGGGACATTGAGACCAAGGCGCTCCGGAGATTCTACAAAGTTGCAGGCCTATCCTCAAATGGCAGAGTCTCGAGGGTTCACGTAAACTATCTTCTCCGCAGCATTCAGACCATCCATGATATGCTGGGAGAGCTGTATGATACGCCTTACTTCAAGATGGTCGCGGAGCTCGTATCCGACGACAGGAAGATTATGGCAATGAGGGACGAGGAGCAGTATCTTGAAGCGAGATACAACTTTTGCCAGAAATGGCTTGCAGCCTTATCCGGGTTACTGAACAGGAAAGGGCTGGTGGCTCCGCCAAAGGTCGTAAGGCAGAATGAAACAATTGGGCCGGAGGATTCCATATGATAGAAGCAGAGAACGGCTTTAATCGCGGTTACAATCCCGACGCTTCAGCCCCGGATGTTGAGGTTCCGGCGAAAACTCACGTCATATGGTTCCTGCATTGGGTTGCAACAAGAATCAAGAACGGATGGCCGCTGATTATTGCCTTTGTGGGAGCAATGGGTTCAGGGAAATCCTATTCTGCAATCACCCTTGCCCAGGCAATTGACCCGAATTTCACCGCTGACAACATTGTCTTCACTGTCAGGGAATTTGCAAAGAAAATCACCTCAAGGCTGCCCAGAGGATCCGTCATTATTTTCGATGATGCAGGGGTGGATGCAAATTCAAGGGACTGGCACGAGAAGAGGGTGAAGCTGCTTGCAAAGGTTGCCCAGTCATTCAGGATCTTTGGGATCATCGTTATCATAACGACTCCCAAGATGGAATACCTGGACAGCCAGACAAGAAAACTCATGTCCGTGCTCTTCGAGTCACCAACCCCCAAGGTGGATTCTGACCAGGAGATGGAGCGCAAGGGGGTGATGAAGGTCTTCAGGGTTATCCCTCCCGCATTCAGGAACATGGATGGAAACTGGTACAGGCGTTTCCGGATTGTCAGGCACCAGAACTACAGGAAGATCATAATTGAGGAAAACATCATCTTCTTCAAGCACCCCTTCAGGCACATCACAAGGGTCTATGAGGAAAGGAAGGAAGTATGGCTCAGGGACGTTTATGTGAGCGAAACAAAGGCGGTTGAGGAACTTGACAGGATGGAAAAGAGCCTGACCAACGGCGGCCAGATATTGGGAGAGGACGATGAAGCCCCCGTCCAGCAGCCTCCAATGCCTCAATCCCAGAAAAGGACAGATGCTGAAGTGGTGCTGCAGAAAGAGTTTGGTGTAAAATTGTACTGCCCTGCCTGCCAGTATGTCTGGGATTACAGGAAGCCTTCCTGGAACAAGGCAAGGTGTCCAAGGTGCGGAGAGAAGATAGAGATACCAGAAGCACTGAAGAAGTACGTCGGAGTCTACCATCCCCCCATACAATATGACTACGACGAATTATAGGCACTGAAATGTGGTAGTACCACAATCAAGGGGAAAAACAATCCCTGATTTATTTATGATTTGTCCCAGTTCCTTGCTATTGTCTATATAATTATTATACGCACGCGGCGTTACGCCTGATCGCATGCAAACACCGGGGACAAATGTCCTGAAAAAATTTTCAGTCATGGTTTTTGTTTTAGAGGAGAACGAAAGGAAAAATGTTTGACCTGTCCTCAAGGACACCGATTTATTCCTGAAAAAGTGGCACTAACACAAATTGTTCTGGTTAGTCCCATTTCCTGAACATCTTTTCGAGATTATGCTTCAGCTTTCCAATGTCATCTGGGGCTTCCGGAGTCAGAAGATTCACCACTGTTTGCTCCGGAATCTCCTTGTAGAAATCGAGACATGCAGGACAGTAGTAGCCAACCTTAATCCAATGGAATTTCCCCTTTGTCCTGTCCTGGACATAGGCATTCTTGAGGTAAGTTCCGCAGGTGCAGATAGGGCGATGTCGCTGGGAACGCCTTAAAACGTATCTTCTGTTCCTTTCGCTGAACTTGCCCTTATTCATATGTATTACATGTTATGGTTTTGACCAGTGATATATCACCTGCAAATTTAGGTTAGGGAAAAGCTACTGCAGATGCACTTTTATGGCAATGTTTATGACTCCACGCTCTTTCCTAAACTGGGCTACCCGCTCCTTCAAGCCCGTGTGGTGTGTACGGAATCTCCCCGTACACCACTCCCTGTTTTTTCAGTCTCCTGACACGTATGATGCGAAGGTTTCTTCCGGGAATGCCCCTTCAAATTCATTGCCATTGCTGATTGCAACATGGGGAACTGAATTGACCCCCGCTTCACTGGCAAGGTCGTGGAATTCAAGGGCCTCTATAATGTCTGTCCTGATATTGGGGTTCATCATCGCGAACTTGTGTGCTGCCTGAACAATCCTTGGAGAATAGGGGCAGGTTGGTGTCACAAATACGCGGATTTCAGTGGGAACAGACACCGCGGCAACCCTCTGGAGGGTGGAACCGGTCAGGGATGCCTCGTTCCTTGAAAGGTTCTTGATTATCTCAACCAGGGAAGTGAATTCATACCCTGAAGGGAGGCCTGTAAACCTTATCCTACCATCCTGTTCCCCGTGTTTAGCTATGATTGTTGTAGGGGCCCTTGAAACCCTGTACGTTTCAGAAGCTTCCAGATTCTTGTCCACATCATACTGGATGAAATGGATCTTCCCATTCAGCCCTGAAAGCTCCTTTGCAATTGCAAAAGCAGTATCGCAGTGTTCTGTTGTCTCGTTTGTGAATACCACAACGTCCACTTCATTTTTCAGGCTCTTCGAGAAATCTTCATGGAGCCATCCTAGAATTTCGTCTCTGATTATACCCATGTATTTACTATGTTGAAAGGGTTAAATCGTTTGCTTTTGTAGGGTCCAAGCTCATTTTCACATTTTAAATAGGGAACCAAAGACGAGAAGTAATTCCAGCGAATCACCCCGGGTGGATGAAACGGATTCCATTACCTTCAAGCAACTTGACTACCTCTTTGTCCTTTCGGAAACTGGTGCCACCTATGGCCTCCTGTGTGGTCAATACAAACATGAACATCCGTGCTATTGATATCAACGACAACAATGGAGACTAGCCCTAGGTCTTTTTTATGTTAGAGATTCTCGAAGATCTGCCGGTCCTAAATCAGAAAAATTTGAGGGGGATAATATTATCTTATCGCAAAGCTGCAATCAATCAAATTATGGATGAAACTTTGATCAATTGAAATCCTAACACGTCTGATACTCTTTAACCATTGAATAATCATCACCGTTGATTCCCGTTATTCTGAATCCGAAATTCTTGTAGAATGATATGGCCCGAGTATTTTTGCGGTTTACTTCAAGAATACATTTCTTGATACTGTGTTTAACTAAAAAGTTTTCCGCATCCAGAAGCAGAGCTTTACCATAACCTTGTCCCATCTTGTCTGGCCTAAGATACAAACGCAACAAGTCAGCCTCGCCATGAGAAAATTTGCACTCTATAAAACCAACACACAGTGAATCTACAAAAACTCCTAGGAAAAGCAACCCTTCATCATTTAGAGATCTTCTTATATCTTTTTTAATTCCTCCTATACTGTAGTGATCTCTCAACCATTGCTCAATATATTCATAATCATATATTCCCTTGTAGGTAAAATTCCAAGAGGCAGTAGCTACCTCTCGAACAACTTCCGCATCCTCTTCAACTAGTTTCTTAACAACGGTAGACACCTCATACCACCCGCGTGAAAAGTAACAAAAAGCTCGATAAAATAGCAGTGGAAATAAATAATATGAAATAACTATTGAGGTAACCAACTAAACTTATTACCCCACCTATAATTGGGCCAGATATGAAGGTAACTCCTGTTGATAAACTGTTAAAAGCACCTTGAACAGTACCAGTAATCTCTTCTTCCACATTGTTTTGTATTGATGAGAATATGACTATTTCGCCCACGCCGATTGAAGTGCCAATGATAAAAATGGGTAATAATATAAGAAAAAAATTTTGTAGGAATCTAATAGCAAGAAACATCAATGCAATAACAAAAATTGATATACCGGCCCTTTCAAATCTTGCAGTGCCTTCACCTCTCTCTAAAAAGGAGCCAAAGGAAATTCCAATCGTAATAACTATAAAAATCAAGGAAAGATAGAGCGCAGATAAATCAAAAAATTTGATAACCATAAATGTTGAAATTACTCCGAATGTTCCATATACAAAATTTAATAGGAATCCCTCTGCAAACAGTGCAATTACAATCGGCGTTTTTTTTACCTTTCTGAAAACAGAGGACATGTCCTGTTTTGCAGTGTATACTTCACTAAACTTATTAGATTCGTCTTTTGTTTTTATGAATATTATCGGTATAGTCGTAAGTTCAAACGCGAAGATTAGTGTTAATAATGTTAAGCTCACCCCATCCACTATCAGTATTCCTGATAAGACGTACCCTGTTCCTTCAGCTATATTGTAAAATATATTTGAATAAGCCCTATACCTCTTAACTTTATTTTTATCTTTCAAGAATCGTTTAATCCAAATAGCCCGAACAGAATTAACGAAATCAGAGGTAAGGCCCACAGAAAAAGAGAGCACCATTATTGAAATGACTATGAATTCCTTATTTGATGTATAATAAGACACTGCAAGTGGAACGACGAAAAGCCCTCTGACTATGGATGCTACAATAGCTACCCTTTTTTTATTTACGCTCTTATCTACAATATTTCCGACCACAAAACTTAGGATAAGAGGTATAGTCACCAAACCGTCTGCAAATCCCGTCAAAATTGTGGAGTGAGTAAGAATAAATGTCATCCATAGTATGGAAATATAAAAAATTGAGATAGACACCCTAGAAAGTGCTATACTTGTAGCCACTCCAAGATAATTCTTGACGTCAGTTTCGAAATTAACCACCTCCTCATATAAATGTTAGATTTCTCTGACCCACTCGAGTTCATTCTTACCTTTAGGCATATTACCTTTTAGGGTGACTTTTTTACCCATAGTTAACGTATAAACGACAAATTGTTTAGACCTATCAAGGTCTAACAAATTCTCTAACAAAGTATCTCTAGTCGCTGGGGTCGGCAAAGAGCCAATCCCCAACCTTTCTCCTTCTATGATCAATCTTTGTGCAATTCTTCCAGCTTCAATAAATATATTTCTAAGAGCACGTTCATGTCTGTATCTCCACTGATATTGCCCAAAATCTGATACGAACAGTATTGTGTGAGTAGCGGACATTGGTGCTTTATGATCCCATAATCCTTTAACCAGAACTTCCCTGAAATCCCCCTCTTTCACAAGACTTAGCGAGTTTTGGAGGATGTCGTATAAATAAATACCTTTAGTTATCCCTTCAATACCATAAATTACCAGGATAAAATCAAATTCAGTTCCATGACTGCCGAAATAGTCCAACGGGTCCTCGTAAGTAAGTTTTCTGATAGATCTCACCCTCTTTAACCCATTCCACATTACATAAGATAAGATTTCCTCGGTAATCTTATCTCCAGAGAAAATTCGTTGGGTTCTTCTGTTAAAAAGTGTACCTTTTATGTCCGATTGAAAGTGATTGCTTTGCTCAGCCTTTTTCGGATTGGGAAGAGAGATACGGACTTTGGAATCATTTGTAAAAACCCTTTTCGGAGGGCCTTCATCTTTGATATAACTTTCAATCAGATTACGCCTGAGTCTCCCATCATTATCATTATCGTCTATAAAATTCGGTGTTTTTGACCACATTAGGTATATTAAAGAATCATACCATCCTCGGTCTATCCAATGCTTGATCTGATTAGCGTCGTATTCACCAACTGATGGGTCTAGGAAGCCTTTTTCTTGTAAGTAAGCCTGAATATGCCCAAATTGCTCAATTCCCTCTTGATGGGTTGAAATGAGATATTCTATAAAAGAATCTGTTTTAATCTTGAATCTTTTTTTCAGGAGAGGGTTAGAAATCATCAAGTACTCCTTCCAAAAAACAGTATCAACGGTACTGCATATTTTCCATTCTGTTGTGGAATTAATTTCTTTCATCTTTTTATCCTCTCAGCGTCCAACCGACATAGAAGCTATATAGCCTTCTACGAGAGGATCTATATTCAGAAAATTCTCAATTCCTTTGTCATTTGCCGAATATTGTACAAGAAATTCCAATCCAGTTTCTTCAAGTATTACCTCCGTTGTGGCTACGAGATGACCTACATCCATGTGAATCGTTCTAAATGTACGTGGGTCCCTATACCTGTACATGTTCCGTTCAAAAATCGAAGTATACACAAAAATAAGATCAACTTGAAACTTTGCCCTCGTGTAAGTTGTAGGTAACAAATCCTTCAATGATTTGGTGTCCGTCCATCCTTTTTTTACCTCTCTCAGAGAGCGATCTTGAACTGAGAAATGGTACCAACCTGGATCTAACCCATCAACATTTATGGCAACAACATACGTTTCTGTTGGATGCCTAGAACCGCCTGACGGACTAGTACGTAGTAATAATGGTTCACCATCCCAGTAAACGTGTAGGCTTCCAGTCTGAGAATAACCCAATGATAAAATAGTTGCTAATAAGTCCTTATTAATGCATCCTCCTTTGTACTGGGATTTAAGATCATTATTGATGTCGATTACCTTAGGGACAAATAACTCGGGCGCTGTATCATAAACTTTGTATCTATTATCGTCTTTCTCCATTTCACTAAAGTCCATCATCCGGGCTTTGGCTTCATAATCTTCAATAAACTGATAATCATATGATGAAAGGTGATAATGTAAAGCCCCCATCCAATTCACTTCATACCACCTCGAATATATGTTAGGATCATAAGCCAATCCCTTTATTCGTTCAGAATCTAAGTTGTCTTCTAGCAGTAGCTTCTTATCGATGAGTTTAGTGAGACAGAAATCGATTAAATCCCTATCTATCCTATATTTTTCATAAAAGTATGAATAAACATCCTCTTTGGCCCTAGGGATATTGCAATACAGAAAAACTCCCAGCACTGGTGCACTTACCTTAAAACTCATTTTGTTCTTTAGGGAAGTCACAAGCCAATTTTCAGATAGTAAAGAATTTGGTGGATACACCATTATTGCAGAGTCTGTATATAACATCATTTAATTAATAGTGAAATGTATATAATACTAATGTTCAATATTTCGAACGATATATTCTAATAAATTACAAGCGTCAAATTTGATGGAGGTGTGAGACTTGTCTAAGAAGGACTTTGAGATCGAAGAAATCGTACTCGCAAAGCCAACAGCAAAGCAAAACGGAGGATAATATGACAATAATTAACTTTGAATATTTTTCTATACTTAACAATTTCATTTTTTGAGCTAAAAAAAATAGAACAAAAAGGAAATTTAATAGACTTTCGTTTGAAGCAAACAGCCATCTTTATGAGTCACTCAGGCATGGTAGAACCAAATTGACATGGATCCCCCTTTTGCAAATTTTTCTTGGAGATTCCTCGACCTTAACCTCCTTGAAGACTTGGTCTTTGTATTGAGAAGGAACCACCTGGGGAACTTGGAAGACACCAAGGAGTTTTATACCCTCAACTACAAGAGTAATAAGTTCGCTACTGAGTCGGTTGGTGAGTTGAAAACTCAGTTGGCAGCTTCTTCGCGAAAGAATTCAGCTTCTATAAGAGCTAAAAACTTGAAATTTAAGATTGAGACCAAATCATGGGGTGTTTCTTTTGATGGGGCCGTAAATAGAAGGAAGGTAAATTTCTATGACCGGGAGAACGGATCACGTTCAAAGTCGCAAAGGCAGAAGTTCATAGACTTCTGGAAAAAAGAGATAGAACAGAGATATCGAAATAGAAAAACCTGGAGAGTAGTTGGTGCTTCTGTCATAGCAGAGTATTACGACCTGCTGTTGGTGTTTGCCGGCATCTTCGGGGAGCTAATTACTCAATATACATGGGTGTACCAATATAGCGGGAATTTTGTCTTGTATTTCCCAACTGAGTTCTTGCTTATGCAGATCGGTTATTCGGTCTTGCCTGCCGTGGCCCTAGTAATGCCTCTCATCAGGATAGACTTCGAATTTGAGAAGTCGGAATCTATTGAAAAGATATACCGCAGTGGTTTTTCCATCCGTTCGTTACTTCTATCCAATTTCTCCGCTATGTTGAGAATAGTGCTTATCCCTTTATCAGTGCTGGTTTATTACAACTCAATATTCCTCAACATATTCCCCACGCTCCCTCACAAATTTTTGAGTGTTTTTGCCGACGTATCCCCATTGGAGATTGTCATCACATTGCTGATCATACTGTTGGCTAAGCTAATTGCCTCATTCTTTAGGGTACAAGGATTGGAAAAGAGCAGGATAAGGAGGCCAAGAAGAAAACTGAGAAATTGATCAAGATTTGAATGAATGAATTTTATTCTGGCTTTACAATACATAGACAATTGTTAAATGATGATCCCAAAACACCCAATCCATTTATAAGCAAAATGAGGGCAGAATTTATTACAACCTATTCATATTAAACAGTAGGATGAAAAGTAAAATTGGAAAAATTGAAGGCGAGATCGTTCCCATTTCAGAAATGAAGTTACGACCTTCAAGGAAGTCCAGGAGAGTACCTCAACTTCCCGATCATACCCGTACTAAATCTGAGAAGTCTAAAACAGAGAACTACCTTACGCCAAATGAATTCACAGTTCTACAGACGTACTTAATGAACAATGGAACCCAGAGGGACAGGAATATTCTCATGTGCCAACTTATTTTTGAAACTGGCCTTAGGGTATCCGATATGTTGAGCATCAGGCCAAAGGACATCAATTTCATAAGGAGGTACATCACGGCATATGTCCATAAATCAGACTTATGGAGCAACAAACCGATTTCAATGGAACTCGGTTATGCACTTTCAATCTACATTAACCAGAACAAAATACAGCCAGAAGAGCAGATCATAAACCTCACACGGACGCAGGTATGGAACATTATCACTGAGGCGGGAAAGGCAGCACTTCACAGGAGGGTAACCCCACACACTTTGAGGCATACTGTAGCCATGGCAATCCGAAACAATGGTGGAACCTACGACGATGTAAAGGATACTCTAGACCATGCTAGTGTTCACACTTCTGAAGACTTCTATGCAGAGGCAGACATTGAGAAGAAAAGACAGATTCTCATTCAAGCAGGTATTCTTCGCAGGAGCGATTAGGTTGGAGTGAGGTGAATGTCGGATCAAAATGATTCTTCTTCGGCTTTCCCCGCCTGTTAATAATATACGGATTCTCAGAATAAAAGGAAGAGGATACGCTCACGAAGTAGATTACCTTTGGAATCCAGTCAAAAAAAGTAGGCAAAACTATAGTACTGAGACACATAGGTCCAGTCAGACCATTGAATCCTGAAAGATACTTTCAGGTTAGACTTAACATCTCACCCACAACAGCCAGAGTAAAAAATAGAAGGATAAAAGATAATCAATCCATTGATGGCGAGAAAAACCGCATCAGAAGAAAGAATACGGAATTGCCACCACCGAACCCTCCTCAGACCTAATTTCTGAAGTTCTCAAGATAGTAAGAGGCTCAGGCAAAGGACTCAGGTGAAAGGGAGTGTACGATCTATTTTTGCAAAAAGGTCCAAGACAGCCAGATGATTCTCAAACTCTGAAGAACCATGTTGGATTTGCTCTGACTATTCTTGAAAGAGAAGGAAAAATATCAAGAGCAGGAAAGGGTGGAATCAGGGATCCTTATTTCTACTTCTCAAAAAAGTCAGCAGAGCTTTAGGCAACTCTTAAATTCAAACTCCTTTTAAAGCATTAGATAGAATGCAAAGCAGCAGTATAGTCAACAACATCTGGAATATTGCAGAATTATTAAGGGGCGATTACAAGCAATCAGAATATGGCAGAATCGTCCTGCCATTCACTCTTCTCAGGCGTCTGGACTGCATGCTTGAACCCACCAAGGAGAAGGTCCTCGAAGAATATACAAGGAGGAGGGATAGCGGTGTGCCTTTGGATGCAGTTTTACTTGCAGCTGCAGACCTCAAATTCTATAACACATCACCGTGGAATTTCGCAAAGCTGAAGGGGGACCCGAACAACATCAGGCAGAACCTGCTGAATTATGTTGATGGCTTCACAGAGCAGATCCGAGACATTTTTGAAAGATTCAACTTCCAGCACCAGGTTGAGGACCTTGACAGGAAGAACCTCCTTTTCCTTGTGGTTTCAAGATTCGCAGAAATTGACATGGACCCGAAGGAACTTGACAGCATGGACATGTCTCTCTATTATGAGGAACTCATAAGGAGATTCTCTGAAATTTCAAACGAGACTGCAGGAGAGCATTTCACACCTAGAGAAGTCATCAGGCTGATGGTGAATCTTCTCTTTACAAATGATGACGATGCATTGAGGAAACCTGGGGTCCTCAGAACAGTCTATGATCCAGCAGCCGGAACCGGCGGAATGCTATCCATCGCGGATGAAACCATCAAAGACCTCAATCCTGAAGCAAGACTTGTATTGTATGGACAGGAACTTAACGCAGAATCCTATGCCATATGCAAATCCGAGCTCCTCATAAAGGAGCAGGACCCAAGGAACATCATATTCGGGAATACCCTTTCAGAAGATGGCCATCATGGCAGGACTTTCGACTACATGCTGTCCAATCCGCCGTTCGGGGTGGAATGGAAGAAGATTGAAGATGCCGTAAAGAAGGAATACGAGCAGAAAGGCTTCAATGGGAGGTTTGGACCGGGGCTGCCGAGGATTTCGGATGGCAGTCTTCTGTTCCTTTTGCATCTGCTATCAAAGATGAATCCAGTTGACAACGGCGGAAGCAGGATCGGTATAGTTTTCAACGGATCGCCACTGTTCACGGGTGCAGCCGGGTCCGGTGAATCAGAGATACGCAAATGGATCATTGAGAATGACTGGCTTGAAGCAATAATCGGTCTGCCTACAGACATGTTTTACAACACAGGCATCGCAACATACATCTGGATCCTCTCAAACAGGAAGGAGGAGCAGAGGAAGGGCAAGATTCAGCTCATTGATGCAACTCAGATGTACAGGAAGATGAGGAAATCCTTAGGCTCAAAGAGGAACGAGCTCTCAGATGAAGATATCGAAAACATCGTGAAGCTGTACGGCACCTTTGATGTTGGCGAAAAGAGCAAAATCTTTGACAATGATGATTTCGGTTATTCGACCATAACGATTGAAAGACCTCTCAGGTTGAACTTTCAGGCTTCACCTGAAAGAATAGCTCGTCTCAGGGAACAACCTGAGTTCAGGAAGAATGAAAAAGACCTTGAGAATGTAGAAAAGACCTTATCTTCATTGGATCAAAATAAGATATACAGGAACAGAGAAGAATTTACCAAGGACCTTGAGGACCTGTTTTTTAAGAAGGGAATACCCCTTGCAAACAATATGGTGAAAACTATCCTGCAAGCCTTATCTGAAAGAGATGAAACTGCCGATATTTGCCTTGATAGGAAAGGTATGCCAGAACCTGATCCAGAACTGAGAGACAGGGAAAACGTTCCCCTGAAAGAAGATATTCAGGCATACTTTGAAAGGGAAGTGAAACCATACGTACAAGATGCCTGGATTGATTTCTCAAAAACTAAAGTAGGATATGAGATCCCATTTACAAGACATTTCTACAAGTATGTGCCTCCTAGACCCCTTGAAGAGATTGATGCAGATCTGAAGAAGCTGGGGAAGGAAATAATCGACCTCTTGGGAGAGATCACGGAATGAAGTATCCAAAGTATCCTAAGTACAAGGATAGCGGTATGGAGTGGATTGGGGAGATACCTGAGCATTGGTGTTTAGCAACAGTTAGCCGCGGTTATCAAGTAACATTAGGTAAGATGCTGCAAAATGAAGCAGAAAATAAAACCGACGATTTATTTCCTTATCTAAGGGCATCAAATATACAGTCATACGGAGTGGATTTTGAAGATGTCAAGGAAATGTATTTTTCTCTCAAAGAAAAATATAAGTTGGCTTTGAAAAAGAATGATCTATTGGTGAGTGAGGGCGGTGATGCAGGGAGGAGTGTAATTTTAGAACGAGAGATAGATGATTTCTTGGGGTTCCAGAATTCAATAAATCGGGTCAGACCAGTTGGTGGAAACAATGAACGTATTCTACATTATTGGTTAAACATGCTAAAAAACTCTGGATATATTGACGCAATCTGTAACAAGGCAACATTTACCCACTACACTGCGGAGAAATTGAAAGCTACTCCTGCACTATATCCTCCAGTAAACGAACAGACTGCTATTTCACATTATCTTATTGATGCTATTAAAAAGATAGCCTCGTTAATCTCTAAGCAGCAACAACTAATAGAAATCCTCAAGGAAAAACGCCAGGCAATCATAACCCATGCTGTCACGAAAGGCCTTGATCCAAACGTGCCTATGAAGGACAGCGGGATTGAGTGGATTGGGAAGATACCACAACATTGGGATGCGATTCCAATAAAATTCGTAATGTCTTGTAATGATGAGACCCTACCAGAAAATACTCATCCCGATACTGAGATGCAGTACGTCGAAATCTCAGATGTGTCTGAAAACAAAGGTATAACCAACTTTCAGGAAATAAAATTTTCTGATGCCCCTTCAAGGGCAAGAAGAATAGTTAAGGATGGCGACATAATTATTTCAACTGTCAGGACCTATTTGCGGGCCATTGCTACGATAAAAGAACCATGGAAGAATACTGTCGTATCTACTGGCTTTGCGGTACTTCGCCCAAGAAGTATATCTCAAAACTTTGCCAAATACGCATTGTCCGCAAATTACTTCATTGAACGCATTGTGTCCGAATCCACTGGAGTTAGCTATCCTGCAATAAACTCTGAAAAACTAATGAACTTCAGGATTGTCTTACCTGATTCTAATTCGCAAAACGACATTTCAGATTATCTTGATAAAATAATGAGCAAATTGGGTTTACTGATAGCAAAACAAGAGAAAATGATTGAGCTGCTTAATGAACACAAAACTTCTCTTATAACTCAGGCGGTCACAGGCAAAATAGATGTTAGAGGATTGATCCAGGAGGTGAAAAAACCTGCCGGACAAACGCCATGAAGTGAATTTTGAGGATTACGTCATTGAATATTTGGGTAACCACGGATGGCTTATTGGCGAATCATCAAATTATGACAGGGAACTTGCACTGTACCCAGAAGATGTTTTCGGTTGGCTTGAAGATACCCAGCCTGAGAAACTCAATGGGAACCAGGGTCTGAATGATGTCAATGAACAGAATGCACTCCTAAAACGAATGATCAAGGTAATGGACAGAGAGGGTTCGCTGTCAGTCCTGAGGCATGGCTTCAAGGATATTTCCAGGCAGTTCGACATGTGCCAGTTCAGGCCCTCTCAGACAATGAATGAAAAAATCCTTGATATGTACAACAATGTTAGATTGAGAGCAGTCAGGCAGTTACATTATTCTCTCAACAATAACAATTCCATTGACATCGTACTTTTTGTTAACGGGATTCCCATAGCAACAATGGAACTCAAGTCTGATTTCACCCAGAGTGTTGAGGATGCAAAGGAAGAGTACAAACAGCAGAGACTCCCAAAAGACCCAAAAACCAGGAAAGAAGAACCGCTGCTAGCATTCAGGAAGAGAGCAATTGTACACTTCGCTGTGAGCACAGAGGAAGTATTCATGACAACTGAACTCCAGGGGAAGGACACCGTATTCCTGCCATTCAACACGGGTAATGATGGAGGAAAGGGAAACCCACCTAACCCGAATGGATATCCGGTCAGCTATCTCTGGGAACGCATTCTTCAGAAAGATACATTTCTGGAAATCATAGGAAAATATGTCCACCTTGAAAAGAAGGAACCGGATTCCCGTACGCTTACGGAAAACAGGAAAGAGAAGCTGATATTCCCAAGATTCCACCAGTGGGACTGCGTCACCAAATTGATTTCCGCAACAAAGGATGAAGGTTCCGGGCACCGGTATCTCATACAGCATTCAGCCGGCTCCGGGAAAACCAATTCAATCTCCTGGCTGACACACCAGCTGGCAAGCCTCCATGATGAAAACAGGAAGATCTTTGATTCTGTTATCGTAATAACAGATAGGAATGTCCTGGACAGGCAGCTGCAGGAATCCATATACCAGTTCGAGCACAAGAGCGGTGTTATTTCTAGGATAACGGGAGAAAGGGCCTCAAAGTCATCCCAGCTCTCGGACGCACTTGCATCAGGCAAGCTGATCATAATCGTTACAATACAGACATTCCCATTCGTTATGGAGGAGATCAGAAACAAAGCATCCTTGAAGAACAGGAATTTTGCCATAGTCGCCGATGAGGCACATTCCTCTCAGACAGGCAGCATTGCAAGGAAGCTCAAACAGATACTGTCATCCGAACAGGTTGACCGGATGGAATCAAGCGGGGAAGTAGAGGAAATTGACGTTGAAGACGTGCTCGCAGCCCAGGCCAGGGACGGAGTATTCCCGCCAAACGTAAGCTATTACGCTTTCACGGCAACACCAAAGGGAAAGACGCTTGAGCTATTCGGCAGGCCACCAGATGGGAGCTCACTGGATTCTGATACGAGGGTGCCATTCCACGTTTACACAATGGAACAGGCCATAGAGGAAGGGTTCATTCTTGATGTCCTGAAAAACTACACACCATATAAGCTTGCATTCAGGCTTGCCCATAATGGAAGAGATCTGGATGAAAAGCAGATCGATGAGGAAAAAGGCCTGAAATCTTTGATGCGATGGGTCCGATTGCATCCATACAACATTTCCCAGAAGGTGCAGATCATTGTGGAACACTTCAGGGAAAACGTAATGTGGCACCTTGACGACATGGCAAAGGCAATGGTTGTCACAGGATCTAGGAAAGAAGCTGTAAGATACAAAATAGCAATGGAACACTACATCAGGGATAAGAATTACAGGGACATCGGTGTTCTGGTTGCATTCTCCGGCGATGTCAATGACCCCGAATCGGGGCCGGATCAATTCAATGAGCACAACATGAATCCTGGCCTTCATGGCAGGGATATAAGAGACGCTTTCGACACTGCAGAATATCAGGTCATTCTTGTTGCAAACAAGTTCCAGACAGGTTTCGATCAACCACTTCTCATGGCAATGTATGTGGACAAGAAGCTCTACGGCATCACCGCAGTTCAGACACTATCACGTTTAAACCGCACTTATCCGAGGAAAGAAACGACGTTCATTCTGGATTTTGTCAATGAACCCTCTGATATCTTAGCGGCATTTCTACCGTATTACAAGAAGGCTGAACTGCTGATGCTGTCGGATCCAAACGTCCTCAACGATCTGCAAGTAAAGCTCGATTCCTCAATGTTCTACTCAGAAAAGGAAGTCGATGATTTGGTATATGCTTATATCGATCCCAGCTCAAAACAGGCAAACCTTGCTGCAGTAATGGATCCAATTGCCATAAGGATAAGGAAGGATAGGACGCAGGCCAGGATCAGTGACAATCGATTGAGACTGAAGGAGATTGAGATGTTCATAGGCGATATGAGGAAGTTCATCAGGGCGTACGATTTCCTGTCACAGATAGTGGATTATGGCGGCAGCGACCTTGAAAAGAGGAGCATATTCTACAGGTGCCTGATTCCAAAGCTTATTGGTGACAGGTTGGATGATGAAATAGATCTTTCAAAAGTCATCATGACACACTACAACCTTTCCAAGCAGAAGAATCAGGATTTGAACCTTGGAAAGGCCGCAGAAAATGGTGATGTACTGAGGCCTGTTGCCTTCACCGGATCTGGCTCTCCTCACGATCCTGAGAAAGTGTACCTTTCTGAGCTTATCAAGGAACTCAATGAACTTTTTGAGGGAGAACTCACGGATTCAGATGTGATCAATTATACAAACAGCATAAGGGACAAGGTCCTTGAATCCCCAACCCTCAGGAAGCAGGCAATGGCAAACACCAAGGACAGGCTGATAATTAGCCCTGACTTTGAGAGAGAATTCACAAAGGCAGTGATTGGCCAGATGGGCATCAATCAGAAGATGTCTGAGCAGATACTGAATGACAGGGAAAAGAGGTTAAGATTCAGCTCATTAGTTATTGATTTGATTTACAAGATGCTGAGAGAAGACCCACCTGGATGGAAGAAACCATAATACGTGTGGAAAAATTAGAGATTGTTTGTGTTCATATGTAATTTCATGCTATTTGGGAGATGGCAAAATTAATATTGCTCCTATTATTATGAGAATTACCACTAGGAGAGTGAGTTATCACTCGCAAGAATAACTAAGTTGTTCTTCCTAGCGGTTTTATCTGGTTTTTGTTTTACTCTATGACTTTCAGCCCATGCATTTTACCGTTATTGTGGTCAAATTTATTCTTTATTTTGTCAAAGACAGCAGTATCTGAGTTTTCAAAGTGCCTTTTAAGTGCGTATGAGGTGAAGTCAGCAATCTGGATGCCAATGGCTGTTTCGGATGGAGTGAAAAATATAGTGTCTATAATCCTATTCAACTTAACGAATCTGGTCCCTTGCTCCCGGAAGTACTCATAGGTGTTTCTGATGCCTGAATCAAAACCATCTGTGCTAGCATCTGATACAATCATACCAAGGGTCTTATGCCTTTGAAGATACAGGTGGAAACGATTCACAATTTCTTCCAGCGTGGTATTTACAATAGTATTTGGCGGGCCGTAACCACGTTTGACATAGATTTCCTTGTTAATCACTACCCCGAACAAGGTAGTGTGCGACTGTTTTATAAAATCGGTCAGTTCTGAAGCCAGACTTTCGTGATCGATCTTGTCAAATGGAGGCCTTCCAGTCATCAAATCCTTAGTGTGAATTTCTGGAATATTACCTGTCTTAAAATATGTACTTACAATTGATTTAAAGTCCTCTGTGATAAATTTCCAGTCCTTGAAACTCATTGAAACTCCGGAGAGAACGTAATATCTGGTATTCTTGCCCTTAAATGGACCAGGATCTCCGGATGCATCAATGTAAAGGAGCTGCATAAGCAGTGATTTAGTATTCCTAAATAACTTTGCCTCAAAGGTTTGTTGGCGGTGATCCTTGGGGTTTATGATCTGTCATTTCATAAGAATTGACAGGTTTTGAGGTCCTTTTCTCTTGGGTAACTGATATAGATGTAAACGCCGGTTAAAAATTGTGCATTTTCGCCGGAATAAAAGTGATCCAGATCGTCGGTTTAATTTTGATCCACCTGCTCCAGCAGTAGAAAGTCAGAGTTTTAGGGCTTGGTGGACTGGCGCATGATCAGGAACATGAAAGAATCAGGAAAGAGTAACAGGAGAGTTCCCCAAAGATTTCAGTTTATTCAGTGTCGCTTTCTTATTTGTTCCCAATTCCTATATACATATGATTTCATGGATAAATTTCTATACGTATCCAGACTTTATCAAATGAAATTTGCTCAATAACACAATTGGTCAGATCGATGAGATAGCTAATTTGAATGCAGGAGGAGCAATATAAGAGAGGGCGAAGTGGTTTCTCAAGAAACGGAAAAAGAGACACAGTACAAGCGCGAACCAGAAAATCTTCAAGTTGAGTCAGTTGATCACGGAAAAACAATAACCGAGATTATTGATGAAACAACAAACCTGAGCAATTTTATGTCAACGGTTATTTCCGACTACAACTCCATCAAGGGTAAAATAGAGAATAATATCCACAAACTTCCACGTTATCTAATAGGCAGTTTCATTTTTTCACTGTTAATTATCTGGGCACTCGTTTCATTTTACAAAACTATCGGAGTGACTTATGCATTGTTGGCCGGCATGGTGTCCACAGTTCCTTTTCTGGCTTTCTTGGGATGGTATGTTCTCAATGACAAAGAGATGGCTGACTTTTTCAATAGACTCCATCCAGATGCTCTGGAGACTGGGATTGATAGCAAAGGGCAATACAGTTTCAGGAAGACAATTACTGCATTAAGGGACACATTAATTCCTAACGCTCAGAAATTTATACTTTCAATGGAAGCAAGGGTTGAGACAGAGCACGTGAAAGAAAATTTCTGGAACGCCATTCAATATTACAATATGGCAACCCCAACGATTCGTGAGGCTATTGATAATTTCAGCAACACGAGTTATGAAGAAACAAGCAGGATAAACAGACTTATCAAGCACGTTTCTGAGAGAACTCAGCTACATCCAAACTTGGCCTTTCTGGTCTATTATGATTACATGAAAAAGGGAGAAGTCCAGGCTGCCATTGAAAATGTTCTGAGGGATAACAAAGCTGTTGAGGCAATAGTGACCATAGTCCAAAATAGACTTAAAAGTGAAACAAGAATTCCTTGGGTCGTCAAACATGTTGATTCAATTGTACTATTGGAACTGAAAGAGCTTGTGAGCGCCAAAGAGACTTATACGATCCAAAGGCTGATGAGTAAGGCTGCGGCAGATTTAGAATTCCTCGAACGAAAAACTTCCGAATTTATAGATAATCTTAATAGATTCAACATTGAAGCTAGCACAAATTTTTTGGAGTATTGTGAAGGAATATCCAAATTAGAAGACATCAGATCAGGTAATTCTTTGATTGAATGTATAAAGGAAAAATACGAATTTAGAGGGGAAAAGATAACCAGGCCCGTCTTAGAGTTGATATATCATTATGATGACGCTCCCAGCGTTCGTTCGAAGGTTCTAAAGAATATGAAAAAAGAAGGATTAGACGAATTGGCTCGTTTCATCAGGGATATTCACGGCAACCTTCCTGTTTCCTCCTTAGACTTAATTGGCACGATTGTGAAAGCTATAGGAGATTATCGCCTTGAAGCGATAGGAAAGAACTTAAAGGAATTAGTGCGCCTGCTCAATCTTCTTAGAGAGGGAAAGGAGGCTCTGACAAAGCTGAATTTCAAACTGTCGAGGGATCCTGAAAGCAAGGAATATATCCTTGACGTGATTGAACGATTTAAATTCAATTCCAATGAGCTTGATGTTGACGTGTATCTGAAGAGTTTCGCAGAATTGTTTGACTGGAAGCTTAAGCTTGAGGAGTGGACGAATTATGAGCAAGTTTTGGGGGAACGATATTCTACATTAATTTTCATTGCTTTCTGTAACGGTCTATTCGAAATCAAGCCCGATGTTGATCAGAGAAAAATCAACTTCTATTTTTCGAAATACTATGAGGTCACGTTAGATTTATTACATTTCCTAATGTTGAAGGAAACCAAACCCACATCGGACTTCCCAGAGATATTACTGAGGGCCATAACACATAATGACCCTAAAAACGACAAATTATACCTTGAGAAATTCAAGCGGGAATTTGTAACCGGATGGCTCCCAACTTATGGATTCTTGGTACAGGATAGCAATAAGAATGCTTTGAGAATTGTGAAAAAGACTTTCAATAAGCCCTTCCCAAAGCCGGTGGAGAGAATCGTAAGGAAAATTTTCAGTAAAAGAGTGAATGAATCCTACATCAGGTCCCTGATAGTTGGAAGAGCAGTACAAGCCTACATAGTCACCAAAAACGATCAAGGCCCTTTATATGATAAAGTTGATTTTAAAGGCAAAAACAATTTCTCTCGCTTTATCCAGTTTCTAGCTGAGGAAAAGGAGAAAGGGATATACTCCGAACTGTCGAACGTTAATAGTTTCGTGCGGATTAGATTCTTGGGATATGCAACAAGAATAGGGATAGTTCCAGATAACATGAGTTATTACCGATTCGTGGAATTATTCAACAGATACTTAAATTCTTATTTCAAACGCTTAATCAGTGACACTCGTGAAGAAATCGAAAGAGTTCCTAGTTGGGATATCACCCCTGTAGATACGACCTCTTTATCATTTTCTAATGAAGGTGAGTACACGACAGTCGGATATATTGATAAGATCAGGGAACTTCTTTACAACGAACCGATTGAGCGGCAACTTGGTTGGATAATTTCCTCAGAAAAGCAGGGTGAAATTAGCGAAGAGTTATCCGTTAAAGACATGATAAAGAACTTTCTGGAGAGCGACGAAACAGGATATTTGCAATTTTTTGAGGACGATTTATCCAACCATATTTCTCAAATTTATACTGGTCAGGGTACTCTTCAAAAGTACGAACAGTTCAGGAAGCTGCTGACAAAGGCCATAGGTAAAGCTATTGGGGGAAAAGGATTCACAGATACTTGCATCAAATTGAGCGCCAATCCAAATGACTTCAAAAACAAGGAAACCATTCTTGGCGTTATTAATCAAATCGACAGGAATCTCCCTGCCAAAGAACTTTACTCCGAAATCATGAATATATCTATAGGCGTTGCTTTCTTGTTAAAATGACTGTGTTACTCTATCTGACAATTTGATTCTGTAATTGGCGAATGATTTGGTTGCTTAAAGTTGGAAAGTATTGGTTAAGGGGCCATTCTGAGACTTTTAAAAGATAGAAATTGTGTCGCAAACCTTATACACCCCTATACATTCTAACTCATGCTTATGGAAGAGACAGATAGGCTCTGTACCCTCGATGAAGCCGCAGAGGTTTTGAGGGTATCCAAGGAAACCATCAGGAGGTGGGATCGCACTGGAAAAATCCACTGCATCAGGCTTCCAAATGGTTACCGCAGAGTCCCCGCATCTGAAATAAGCCGCATAACCAAAGGAGTGAAAAAACAAGATGGAGTTGAAAGAGGAAAGGAGACCTGACCACGAACCGTGTCAGGAAAGGAATTGCCCCAGGCTCTCAGAAGCAACCATTGCTTATTCCATTACCACAAAAGGGAGACTTGGGCAGCCAAGGCTGGAAATAATCGAGAAAGAAGTATGCTTGGAGCATTCAGAACTTATAGCTGCCATTGCTGCAGCACCTGACGACAGATCCAAGCTGAAAGCCATAAAGTCCATTCAATGGAAGGGTTCTACCGCAACAGCGTGATTCCATTGCCGCAGACAGCATCGTTATTCTCATTCGCAGACAATTTTATGGACCTTGCACGCAGGTATCCGGAAGAGTTCATACTCGAAGTTGAAAGGAGGTATGAGCTTGACAGGGACTGGAAGATTTTCATTCGTGCCATAAAGGAGGGCTGCAGGGCTGACAAATCCTTCACCAGGAAGAAATACAGGCCAAACGACATCAAACCGGGTGAATGGATTGTCCGACCATATTCTACTTACAGGATTAACACGGTGTTGAAAGCCATAGAAAAAGGCAGACTGAAAGAAAAAGGAGTGAAATAAATTGGAGAGAAGAGAGAGGTCCGGCACGGACGTAATTAAGAGAACCGCAAGCAAGGGGGAAAACAACCAATGAGCTGGCCTGAAGTCAAGATAGACACCTCTTCAGGAGAAATCCTTGGAAAGAGGATTGAAACAGGCATAGTCCCAATTGAGGACATAGATTCCCTTGCAGCAGGAAAGAACATTGTTTTCTACAGCAGGGGAATCTACGCTGCAGCAGTGGTCGAATCGGTGACCATCAAGACCAGGGGCATGACAGACACGTCGACTGGTGAGGACCATACAACACACTTCCTGATGTTTATTATGAAATCACCTCCAAAAGCAGAGGGAGATACGAAAGAAATAGTTCCTTCGGTGTCCATAGACCAGCACGCGGGAATTATGTTCAGGATAATGGGTACACCTATTGAATACTGGATAGATGGATTCGACCCTGAAACAAGGAAAGTAATCATCATCAAGAGAGCCAAGGAGGTGTACTGATGATTATCAGGGTGACCCTCAAGAACGGCAATGTCATGATGTTTGGGGATTCATATAAACCCTGGGAACAGGAGTTTCAGGAATATTGTTGGGCTGGTGCCAGGCCTTTCAATAACTTCTACCTCAAAGACCTGAAAATTGAGAAGGTCGAGTATTCTAATGAGAAATTTCCGTATTATGGTGGCCTGAAATGGGGCAGTGAACAAGTTATGGTTGAAAGGCTGAAGGAACAGGCAGCCTACGAAGGGAAAACCCCAAAGGACTACTCTAAGTACGTTTATGAACCCGCCACAAAGGAAATGCTGGACAAGATAGGGGAGTGCCTAAAGGACGGCTGGAGGCTTGCTTATTCCTATGGGATAGACTGGGTGATACCCAATGCCTAAGATACCTGAAGACCTGAAAGTTGGGGACTGGATCAAGCACAAGAAGATGTGGTCAAACGGCGAGTACTGGATATCTGAACTGAAAGTAACCAGGGTCGAAAAGATTGGCGACATTATGGTCTATGACGTTGAGGGGACTGCAGACATAATAGGTGGAAAAGGCAGCATGACCGTTCCCTGCAATGGTTTTTGCACCACTGATGTGGAATATGACGCAGTGGACACCATCAGGGTCGCCAAGACAGTTGTGGAGGCGCAGTAATGGCATCCGTCAAGGTAAGCAAGGATCAGAACGCGATACCCTCATCGCACTCTGACCTTTGCAAGTTCGATAACTGTGGAATACTCTGGGATGCCAAGGAGAAGAAATACTACCATCCATCGGTGGTAGTTTCGATGGTTTGCCATAATCCTGAACCACTGAAGGATGCCGAACACAAAGAAAGGGATATCTGATGACCGTCTCTACTATGAAAAGGTGCTCACTGAGCCCCAGGGAAATCAGGAGACACACAAGGGACTACAGGAACACGGTGAAGAACGATAGGACCCAGACATGGGAGCCTTACTGGAGAATTGTAAGAATAAGGCTGCCCAAACGCAAGGGAATGAAGAGTTTCGACCAGGTGTTATTGGGGATGGGGTTCAATGGCAAGCGTCAGTAAGCCTAAGATTAAGTTATCCAGACTTTACTTCATCGTAGTTCTCATCCTTGTGGCAAATGCCTGGAACTGGCTTCTATCATCGGTACAGTCTGCACCATACATCCAGGTTGACCCCGTTCTTTGGGAGATTTTCACCGGACTTCTGCTTTATACAGTTTACAGGTTCATAGTTTCCAACATCGCGGAGGTCACCAGATGAATCCCAATGACGTATCTTTTACAGACGTAGTCAGGATTGTTGAGGAACATTTTCTTGACACTGGCAGGAAATTCATTATCCGAAGGGCAGAATCAATTATGTTCAGCCCTGTTGGTAATTATTCAAGCATTGAAATTCAGGGCTTACTTGATGGTCTCAATGATGTCACTGTGGTGATCAACCTTGTACGAATGGGCAATGACGTGAAGGTCAGGTATGTGGTATCTGAAAGCACCGAGGTGAAACGGGCAGAGTTTCACAAGCCTTTGACAGAAGCTAAGAAGGTAAACGGCCCCCCATCTTCAGGAAAGATCTCTGTTCAGGAAAACCAAAAAGAACCGGAACGGGAACCTGACAAGATTCCGACCTTTTCAGGACCCATACAGCAGAGCCAGCTAAATCACCTGAAGGCTCTTCGTATACGGAAAACGCACAACCTCACTGACGAAGAGCTGAAGAAATTGTCAGTTGACCAGGCAGATGAATTGATAGAGAGCTGCACAAAGGCTCTCAAGAAGTAGTAAAACAAAAAAGGAGTGAAATAATTTGATTATAATTGATTGTGAAACAACGGGATTGGAGCCATACAGGCACGCCCTAGTTAGCATAGGGGCAGTACAGTATGAAGATCAGGAAAAGGAATTCTATATAGAAATGCGGCCGGCTGATGGGTCAGAGATATCGGATCAGGCTCTGGAAGTTAATGGCTATACAAGAGAGTATCTGCAGCGTATTGAGACTTCAACCTATGACGGGATGAGGCAGTTCAACAACTGGGTTCAATTGACAGAGAACCGCCTCCCAAGACATTATCTGGGGGGATTCAACACACATTTTGATGCCGGCTTCATCAACTGGTCATATGAGAAAGCAAAGATGGACAAGACAGGCATTCCCAATTTTGACTTTCACTACCTCGATCTCTATTCGGTTTTTGTGGCTAAGGTGGGAAAGAGAGGTCAGGGAACCGGGCTGAAAGGAGTCTGTGAGTACCTTGGGGTGAAACCGGAATCTTATCCGCACAATGCCCTAAACGGTGCAAGGAAGACGGCACAGTGCCTGAAGATACTGCTGGACGAGTTCTGATGGAACCATCAAAACATAGGTACCTCGACAGGTGGCTAAACAGAATGCTTTCCTGGTCGAACGGATTCTGGAAAACAACAGTTCCAGGGAGCGTTTTCAACCCATTGCGCAGAACAAGGAACTGGAAAGGTGAGGCTGATCCATACCTTATGCCAGTCAGGCAGAAAGTAGAGGACCTCAAATCGGAGATACGTAAGCAGCTGTCAAATCTCAATGATTTTTCCAAAGTCGAGAATGATTCTTCCAGAAAGCAAACTTGCGGAGTCTCGGGCTGTACCAATGAATGGCATACTTTTGGAGAGAAAGGAGCAATCTGCAGGGAACACATGCTGCTCTATCTGGACATAGGAATCTTGCTATACGGTGAAAAACCCCACAAAGGCGTTAATTCATATGATTGATGACATGGCAGGCTCAGGACATCTTATGCAACGCCTGAAAGAAAGGCTTCCCAGCGTAGAGGACACAGAGGACCTGAAATGACGAAATGCAGGAATTGCGGGAAAGAGATTTTCAGCAATCTCACATCCATGTCTTGTGACTTCCCTGGCGGATGGGCAAGCAGAAAAGGAAACTACATGTCTCCTTATTGCAACAGTGTTTACGGGGACATGACGACACATGAACCCCAGCCGGAAAACTGAATGGAGTTGAAGAAGTGAATTTCAAAAAAACTGACATAATTGGATACACTGGAATGGCCTTTACCGCCATTTCACTACTGATTCTCGGAAATTCCAGCTACCTTGGTTGGGTAGCTGCAATAATAGGGTCGCTGATCTGGGTAGTTTACGGGATTATCCTTAAATTGTACCCAATACTTGGAATCAACCTCATTCTCATTGCCATAGATGTCCGTGGACTTTTGCTCTGGACTGGTGTTCACTGAGATGATTGACCTCCAGCAATTCGATAACAGGGCAGGAGCCATCTTCAGCCCTGACAGGAAGTACCGCTACAGGCTGTGGAGGATGTGGGATGCGGATAAACCAGTTCTCGCCTTCATAATGTTGAATCCATCTCAAGCAGATAGTCAGATCCTCGACGCCACAGTCAGGAGATGCATAGATTTTGCAAAGCGATGGGGCTACGGAACTCTTGAAGTGGGAAACATATTTGCGCTAAAGAGCACGGATCCTTCCCTTTTATATTCTACAGAAGACCCAATAGGTCCAGACAATGATCAGGCGATATTGGATATCTACCAAAAGGCGGAATTAACCATTGCAGCTTGGGGATCCCATGGTGCACATCTTAACAGAGGGAAAGAAGTTCTCAGGTTGATTCCATGTGCCAAATGTCTTGTCCAGACTAAAGATGGACAACCAGGACACCCTCTTTACCTGAAATCAGATCTAATGCCAATTCCAATAAAATCAACCTCCTAATTTTTTCTTTAAAATTAGTACAACAGTATCAAAAAGACAGAAAATTATAAAACAAAGAACGCAGGGGCGGGAGGAGTGAAAGCCAAAAGCTTTGGAGTGAAAGCCTAATGGCAAACATGCCCGCCCCCAGAGAGTATTTACATGTTTGGTAATAAGTTTTTGAATGCAAACTGCTGAGCGGTTCTCTTTCTCCAATTCAGCATTTTCATTTCTTTTTTTGATCCGATAGTTGTTTATCTGTGAGCCTAATCACCTCTTTGGCGATTTCAAAAATTTGGTCCAGATATTGATATGGCGCATATTTCAATGATATCCAGTCCGAACCGCCATTAAGTCTGTACTTTATGTCTTTTTTCAGGACTTCATTCACTTTGTCCGCGAACAGCTTATGAGGCTCTATCCTGAGTTCACCTTGTTGACTGAAGGCTCGAGGTATATAGATTTCCATGTCAAACCTGTTCCCGTCGTATAGCGTTTCAAAATCGGTTGTTTTTATGGAAGGTTTGCCTCTCTCCCTTCTGCCAGGAATTATGCTGTTTTCCCTATTCAGTTCTCCTTCGTCATCTCTGAATGTTGCGATATTAAACATATTCTCAGGGGTAGCGAAGTAATCACCCATTCGCTCAATCTGGGTGTCCTGGTTTAATGCAACCATGTAACCTGGAGATGCTATGGTAATGATTAATTCGCCCTGAAATTTGTTGAATGCATCTGTAAAAGTGAAAATATGTTCTCCCATGTAATCAAACATGGAGCCCTTTTCACTGTGTAGAGTGGTACGGCAAAAGACATATCCTTTTGAAGGAGTACCATCTATTGCATAGACTGTTAAGTATGGGGATACCCCTTCTTGCACTAAAATTTCCGATTTCTGGAGTTTGTCATAAAGTATAATTTTGTGCTCACGGTCGGTAGGGTGATCGATACTACCGAAGTCTGGAATTGTACCCAATTTGATAAATCCTCTTTCTGCTATGTTGTACATATCCTGTAGGACTCGATAATCAGTCTTGCTCTCAAGCAAGTCCCTAAAGCCCTTCACGGCCGATGTGCCCAACTCCAGGGCATTATCTGCATCAACGGGATTCTCCACTACGAAGTGAAATCTATACCACAAATCTTCATCCTTGGTCGATATTTCTATCTCTTCTACGTACAGCTGCTCCTTTTTTTTGATATCTTTTCCCATCTCGTCACCTCTTAAGATATGATGTTATCTGAAATTTGGAGGGGTTTGTATTCAAGGCCATTGTTTCCTATGATGATAAATGCCGACCGCACCAGTTGAGAAAGCTCGTAGTTGCACTGGAATTCGCTAATTTTCATTTCAGCACAATCTTTGAGGATTAGGCTCTTCGGGACATAATCAAGACTATATTCGGTTCGCAATCTGAAGATTCCTTTAAGGATGTCAAGGCCAATTTTGGTAATGGCAGGTTTGTCATTAATTGTGGGAATTTTTGCAAAGAATGCAGATAAATCATATGCTTCATTTGAGATGGTGTAAAGCCAGTCTTCTGCCTTTCTTATCTCAGTTTCTGTCAACTTCTCCTTCTGTTCAAGTCTGCATATGGATAGGGCCAGCCTGCTAAGTGCATGAGAGCTGTGTTGAATGGGAAGACCAGAATAGTGGGGGCGTATTCTTTCATTTACACTGATTTCCCTTTCAAGCAAAAGCTTAATTATCCTTTCGTCCAAGGCAGGGTTGTACATCAGAGATGTAAGAACATAGTCGTTAACTTCGGGATCGAAGTATTTTTTGTGTGCGGTATACTGGGCATTGTACAATATTGTAGGGATATCGGAAGGCATCCATACCTCTTGCCCAAGTGGAAAATTCAGGAGGTTATACGAGTGCTCCGTGTCATTATCAAGCCACACCGATGCTTGACCTGCAGGGTTTTCGGATTTCCCGCTAAAGAACCGAATACTGTGATAAAATGAAGGATTGGAAAATTCTTTTGGAAGATATCTGTACACTGAACGTCTAAGCCTGGCATTTGTCCTGCCTTCCCCAGAAGTTGAAAGGGTTTGCGAACCAACTCCGCCATTACCGAAGAAGCGAGGCGGACTAGATAGGATCTGGACCACAAAAGCCTTGTCGAGGTGATCCAACTCAGCGTGTCGCCAATTCTCTGTGAGCCTATACATGAAGTCCTTGACATCCAAAACTGGTTTTCTTGGAATGAATTCGGTCACGGATCTCGGTTTGTAGTGTAGAACTTCGAAGAATTCTGTTTTCGAGTAAACATTCTCGTTGGCATTAACTGGAGTGTAACGGGTGTCTGCAGGCACTCTCCCGGGTTCAAGTTCCACAAGAGAGTCATTGGGTATCGCCAAGCTTGCTTGACAGTAGTAAATCACATTCTTGGAATAGAATTGAGAGGGGTAGGGTGTCTTATTCAATCTGAAGAAGATATATTCCGTGTTCTTTCCAAGATATTTTACCCACCCAACATTGCTTTCGTTAACTACTTTCCTTTCAAAATCCGCAAGTTGTGCTCCAAGGTATCTGGATTCCAGGGTGTACGGCATAATAATATCATCTATAACCAATAAGATGTTAAAGAAGTGTTGCTTTGGCTTTTTCAACAGTCAAAATAAGTCATTAGTTCTAATTTCCTGATTCATGGAATAGCAACATTCTTAAACCCAGATAGAGCGGTTTACCTGTGGGTTCAGAATACCTTTTGACCCTTCAGATTCTTGAGGCTAAAGGAAAAATCAAACCAAAACTGAGATTTGCCTATTGCAATACCTGCAATGGCACTAAAAAGAGTTATTCAATAACGGATCTGATGGACTTTGAGACCCGACATAAGGGCCATTCCATCGATTACCGTACATAATTTTGTCGCAAATGCCCCATTTTAGGGGCTCAAGAGGGTATATTAGCAAAACCTTTATATACCCAGATGGCGACATATATTTACTGGAAAAACCTGTTTTAGGGACTTCAAGTCCCTATGTTGCGATTAAGTTACGCTGGATAAGGGGTGACCGGAGATGCCTTGAAAGAGGCGGAAAACCCCCCTATCTCCTTTCAAAAAGAATACGCCTGATGATCAGCCTGCGATCTCCGCAGAGCTGTGCTTATACGGGGGACTTGACTACCCGCGTCCGCAAGGACCTGCCAGATCAAGCCCTTAAACTACTCCAACCCGTATAGGTTGACCGACCTTCTAATAACGCTGGAAACGGCGGATAGGTTCTTGGGGGTCGAAACATAAAATTATTGTGAGAAAAAAAGGATTTATGTAGTGCCTTAATTGGCAAGGAGCAGGAAAAACAAGTGAATCAAAGATTTGAATTTGTATTTCAGTCAGATTACACTGAAAGAGACATCAGGGAAAGACCTGAAACAGTTGCACGGGATCTTGGCAACATCACCAGTTCTCCAGAATGGAGAGCCGTAAGGTATGTAATGGTTCGTGCAAAGTAATTTTTGTTGTGGATGAGGGAAAACGATCAGAAAACTCCGATAGTTAAGGTTTATTTGAGATCCATCCAAGTCCACTGTTGCTCTAAAGAGTGGGAGTCGCTTCCGCGAGGGAGTGCGGTGCCTTAAATGGCAATGCCTGGAATGGGCAGGAGACTATCAAGGATCCAATGGAGAGCTGAGAACTACCTCTGCCCAGGAAGTGCACCTGGCTGTACGATGGATGCAACCAACTGCCGGGGTTGGGCCGCAAGGCTTGACCTGTCCGCGTGAACTGTTTTATGACCCGCAAGGGAAGAGCAGGGAATGAGGGCAAAAGAGTGTTGCTTGCAGATTCAAGGAGTGAAATTTTTGGAAATACAAGGATTTGTAATAGGAGAAAAC
>JAKAUW010000061.1 GCA_021817455.1 Thermoplasmata archaeon
AAGATCTGAGGGAATACATAGATTCACGCCATGCAGAAGATCCAGGGACATATAACCTGAACGAAAGATAGGTTCAGGACAGCCGCTCATTAAGGAAAGCTGCAATTAAGCTTCCAACTTCATCAGGGTTTGTGACATGCGGCGTGTGCCCCGCTTCATCCAGAATTTCAAGTCTGCTGCCCGGGATATAACGATTGAGTTCCACTGCGTACTTCAAAGGTATGAGCCTGTCCTTCCTGCCCCACAGGATAAGTGTCTTCGCCCTGATTGACATTAGCTCTTCCATGGTCACTTTCTCCTTCCCGGTGGCATTTGCTTTTACAAATTTCCTGATGAATCCGGCATTGTTCCGGGGATTCATAGCCATGACTCTCTGAACGAAATTCTCTTCATTCTCTGTTGAATTTTCCCCTACTGTTGGATTGATTCCTGCGGAATCCACAAGTATAAGCCTATCCGGATTCCCGCCGGAAATGCAAAATCGCATTGCGATCCAGCCTCCGTATGAGTTTCCTGCAAGGGAATATTTTTCTAAGCCAAGTGCCGCTATAAATTCAAAGAGAGCCTCTACCTGCTCTCTTATAGAAAAGTCTGTGATGGGTATGTCTGTGCGTCCATGGCCGCAGAGGTCAGGCATGATCATCCAGGTATTTTCAGGAAGATATCCAGCCAGTTTCAACCAGTTGTTGCCGTTGCCTCCAAGGCCGTGAAGGAAGATAACTGGATACTGCCCTTTTCGCTCCAGATAAGAAATCCCGCCACTGGAAAGCGACAGGTATGAACGTTCCATATTAATACTTTATCGCAACATTGGATAAATAAACAGGCTCCTGACTCCCGATGATTGACATTCAGTCATCAAGTTACGGATTTCGGTGTGAATTTGCCCGAAGTCTGGTAAAACTTTTTTAAACCCCCCCAATAATTGGCTGTGAAAAGCCCCAGAAAATTGGTGTATGATTTTAGCGAAGGAAGCCGCGAAATGGTTGATGTCCTTGGAGGAAAGGGGGCGGGCCTGGCTGAGATGGCCAGGATCAAACTCAACGTTCCCCCTGGTTTCACGGTCTCTACTGAGGCTTGCGTCGAATACCTTAAGACCGGGGAAGTTAAGGAAACGCTATGGACCGAGATACTAGAACATCTTTCAACCTTGGAAAAAACTTCAGGTAAAAAATTTGGAGGCAAGCAGGATCCGCTTCTGGTGTCGGTGAGGTCGGGTGCAGCAATTAGCATGCCCGGCATGATGGATACAATACTGAACGTCGGCCTGAATGACCATACGGTGAAGGCGCTATCAGATTTGACAAAAAACGAAAGATTTTCCTATGATTCTTACAGAAGGCTCATACAGATGTTTGGGGAGGTGGTTCTGAGCATACCTCACGAAGAATTTGAGGAAAAAATTTCCGAAGCCAAAAGGCGCAATGGGGCCAGGGGAGATAACGAACTAAGCGCCGCTGCCCTGAAGGAACTAATTAAGGAATATCTGGAAATTTACCGAAAATTCGGTGAGGAATTCCCTCAGGATCCAATGATGCAGCTCAGGGTAGCAGTGGAAGCAGTATTCAAGTCCTGGAATTCAGAACGGGCCAAAACCTACCGGCAGCTCAATGACATACCCGAAACACTTGGAACAGCCGTGAGTGTTGTTTCAATGGTGTTCGGGAACATGGGTGACGACTCCGCAACAGGAGTTGCCTTCACCCGGGATCCAAATACTGGTGACAAGAAAATTTTTGCGGAATACCTCACCAATGCTCAGGGAGAGGACGTCGTGGCGGGAATAAGGACCCCCAGAGAAATAAAGGACCTCCAGAAGGAAATGCCAAATGCCTACAATGAACTGATTAAATCTGCGGATACCCTGGAGAAACACTACAGGGATATGCAGGATATAGAATTTACAATTGAGAAGGGAATTTTCTACCTCCTCCAAACGAGGAACGGGAAGAGGAGTGCAAAGGCTGCAGTTAAAGTCGCTGTAGACCTTGTCAACGAGGGCTACATTGACCACGAGGAAGCAATACTTAGAATAACCCCACAGGTCCTTGACACCCTGTTACATCCACAGGTCAAGTATAACGGCTCAGAAAGAGTATTAGGCAAAGGCCTTGCCGCATCTCCGGGGGCAGCGTCGGGAACCATAGTATTTTCATCTGAGAGGGCCGTTGAACTTTCCAAAGAAAAGAAAAAACTCGTGCTGGTAAGGCCCGAGACCACTGCAGATGATGTTAGGGGGATGTCAGTATCCCAGGGTTTCCTAACCCAGAAAGGTGGCATGACCTCCCATGCAGCAGTCGTGGCCAGGGCTATGGGAAAGCCTGCGGTGGTAGGAGTGGAAAGCATGACCGTAAATCTCAGGGAGCAGACTCTCAGGATTGGCGATGAAGTATACAGGGAAGGCGATACCATAACTGTGGACGGAACAAATGGCCAGTTCTTGCTTGGTGAGGCTTCTCTTGAAACAGCATCAATCACTCCCGAGGCGCAGGTCCTGCTGAAATGGTGCGATTCATACAGGAAACTTGGAGTCAGGGCAAACGCTAACACCCCGCTGGAAGCCAGGGTCGCGAGGGAGAATGGGGCGGAAGGCATTGGCCTCGCGAGGACAGAAAGAATGTTCCTTGGAAATGAAAGGATCCAGATAATGAGGTCAATGATCATGAGCACGACATTGGCTGACAGGCTGAAATACCTGGACCAGCTCCTGCCCATGCAGGTTGCGGATTTTACAGAATTCCTACGCACAATGGACGGCTTCCCTGTTATTATAAGGCTCCTGGACCCCCCTCTTCACGAATTCCTTCCGGACAAGGAGGAGCTACTTTCAGAGATATTTGATTTGAAGCTCAAACTTGGGAATATCAAGGAATCCAAGGAACTGGATGACATAATCGGTAAGCTTTCCGATCTGAGAACACTGCTACAGACAGTCAAGAACCTCGAAGAATTCAACCCAATGCTCGGGTTCCGGGGATGCAGGCTCGGCCTGAGTTACCCTGAGATTTATGAAATGCAGGTCAAGGCAATTATAACCGCAGCCATCAAGGTCAAGAAGCAGGGGCACACCATACTCCCGGAAATAATGATACCTCTGGTCGGGCACGTGAATGAGCTTAAGCGCCTCAGGGAAAGGCTTGAAGAGGTAGCAGGAAAAGCTGCAGGCGACAACGACATCGATTATAAGTTCGGCACCATGATAGAAATTCCCAGAGCCTGCATTACTGCCGACAAGATTGCAGAATTCGCAGATTTCTTCTCTTTCGGCACAAATGACCTGACGCAGATGACCTTCGGTTACAGCAGAGATGATGCCGAGGGGAAATTCCTTGCCAGTTACGTTGAAGAGGGGATACTTCCAACTGACCCGTTTGCAACCGTGGATGAGGAAGGCGTCGGTGAACTCATGAAAATGGCGGTTGAAAGGGGAAGGAAAACTAACAGGAAACTTGAAGTGGGGATCTGTGGAGAGCAGGGAGGCGACCCTTCAACCATCTATTTCTGCAACAGGATAGGTTTGGACTATGTTTCTGCTTCACCCTACAGGATACCCATAGCAAGGCTATCTGCTGCAAGGGCAGTCCTTGAGGGCAGGAAACACTGAATTTCCTGATGGTCTAAAGACGGGGAAGTTGTGGACTTTTTTTACCTCCCCAACTAATTCAACTGCCTGAAGATTTTCGTACAAAAGATGATATTTAAAGTTGCAATGGGGAGGCATAATGGTTTTCGCTGACCTAGGGGATTACCTGGACACGCTTCGTACGAAGTCTATGCTCAGGGATGTGAATGTCTCTGTGGATCCCGATCTGGAACTGACCCACATTTTGAGCGAGGAACTGAGAGTTGGAAAGAAGATGACCATTCTCTTCAACAAAGTCAGGGGGTCAGATATACCGGCCGTAGGCAACATTTTCTCAGATTGGGAGAGAATGAAAATGGTTCTTGGGGACGAACCCGAGAATATTGGGAACAGGCTCCTTGGCCTGGTACAGGTCCCAAGCGATACTGATTCACTTATTTCCAAAGGCCTGCAGATGATGAAAGAGCTGGGAGGCATAAAGCCCAAGGTCTCCTCTTCACTTGGATCATCACATACTATCATGGAAAAGCCTGAACTTTCCAGGTATCCTGTATGCAAAACCTGGCCCGGAGATGCGGGCAGGTTCATCACTTTGCCTGTTGTTGTGTCACGGGATCCAGAAACCGGACACCGTAATGTTGGCATGTACAGGCTGCAGGTATTTGATGACGAAACCCTTGGGATGCACTGGCAGATACATAAGGGCGGTGCAGAACACTATCACGATTACTTAGAAAAGAAGAAGCCCATGGAAGTTGCTGTGGTACTTGGAACAGATCCACTGACAATCTTCTCTGCTGTGGCTCCACTCCCGAATGGACTTGATGAATTTTCCTTTGCAGGCCTTGTTTCAAGAAAAAAAATGGAACTTGCACAGGGTCAGACTGTTGACTTGCAGTACCCGAGGAACGCGGAAATTGTTCTGGAAGGAATTGTTGATCCCACTGAAACGAGGCTGGAAGGGCCATTTGGAGACCACACTGGCTACTATTCCCTGGAAGAGCAGTTTCCTGTTTTCCACGTAAAGAGGGTTATAGAGAAGAAGAACCCCATCTATCCGACCAGCATAGTCGGGAAGCTATGGCATGAGGATGTAATAATTGGAAAAGCCATAGAAAGGATGTTTCTGCCCATCATCAGGTTCCAGGTCCCTGAGATAATTGATATGAATACCATGGAAGAGGCGGTCTTCCACAATATGGTTGTAGTTTCCATAAGGAAAAGGTACCCGGGGCAGGCAAAGAAGGTAATGTTCGCATTGTGGGGGCTTGGCCAGTTGATGTTTTCAAAAATAATTGTTGTTGTGGATTCAGACATTGATGTCCATGACAGAAAACAGGTAATATGGGCCATGAGCACCAGAATAGACCCCCAGAGGGATGTATTTATTGTGCCTGGGACAGTAACTGACAGCCTGGATCACGCATCCCAACAGTTTAATTACGGTTCAAAAATGGGCATTGATGCCACACGCAAGGGGCAGGCCGAAGGCTTCACCAGGAACTGGCCAGAAGTGATGGATGTGCCTGAAGAAATTAAAGATACAGTAAGGAAAAGATGGAGAGAGTACGGATTATGAAGCTAAAGGACATTGTGGAGTACATAAAGCTTGAACACACGGTTTTCGACCTGCCATTTGTATTCAGCGGTGCGGTGCTTGCATCGGCAGGACATTATGACTATGTGAAGCTACTGCTTATACTGGTTGCAACAACATTTGCAAGGGCAACCGCAATGTCTGTAAACAGGATAGAGGGGCTCAAGTTTGACAGGCTCAACCCCAGGAAGAAGGAGTGGCTTCTCGTCACAGGAAAGATGAGGGTTGGCACTGCCGTCACCCTAACGCTAATCTTTGGGGCAATCTTCGAGATTTCAGCCTTCCTCCTCAACTCCTTCGTGTTCATCCTATCGCCAATTGTCCTTTTCCTCTTTGTTACCGACCCATTCCTGAAGAGGATAACCCCGTGGAGGCACATCTACATGGGCCTTACCATTGGTGTGGGAGTGCTTGCAGGGTATCTGGCAATCACTCCCGCTTTTCCCCAAACATGGCCGCTTTACCTCATATTCTTCGCTTCATCCCTCTGGATTGCCGGATTTGACATGATCTACACCATACCGGACATGGAGCATGACAGGAACCTTGGCCTCAGGACAGTGATGACAGATTACGGAATCAAGAGGGGACTGTTCCTTTCAAACCTTATCCATGCCCTGACGTTTGCTTTCTTTCTTGTCCTTGGCTTCTACCTGAGATCGGTGTTCTATTTCCTTTCGCTTATTCCCATTTCCATACTGATCTTCTACCAGCATTACATAGTAAATCCGGACGACCCCAGAAGCATCAAGGTATCTTTCCAGAATTCCAACACTTTTATCGGCTTCATTTTCCTCATTGGGGTGCTCCTATCAGTTGGCTCTCAGGCACTCTGATCCAGGGTATCCTGCTGAATGCCAGTTTTCCTTCGGGCCGCCATCCTGGAAAAGGCAAGGAATAACGCTATGGCGGCAATTCCAAAAAGGTCCATGGTGGACCACAGCTTCAGGCCATTGAATGCATAAAGGGAGATAAGAAATGTTCCCACTGAGGGGCCGAATGCCCTCCCGGATGAATTCATCATACCCATGAAACCCAGGTACCGGGCAAGCTTGTCACTTGGCGCTATCTTTGAAACGATGCTGTTCATTACCGGAGATACAAGATTTTCACCAATTGTTATGATGAGCATGTCCCCCATGAGATCCACCAGATTTGAGGAGAAACCCACGAAAAGATACCCTACGGCATAGGCAGCTGTACCCAGTATCATTGAGAGGATTTCCGGGTACCTTTTCATGAGATTGGTGATGGGATACTGTCCTATGACCACGACAACCCCGTTCACTGCATAAATGTAACCGATATAGCTTGTGGGGATGGAGATACTGCCCTTTATGAAGACCGGGAGGGTGACCGAGAACTGCGAAGAAACCAGTGTGAGAAAGAAAGTTCCCACGGTAAAGACTATCAGGAACCTGTCGTAAGAGATGATGCTGACCTTGCCAGTTTTCCTGAGGTTCTCGCTCTTCCTTCTCTCTTTCCACCGATCCTTCACCATGAACAGGACCATGAGGCCCTGGATCACGCTGCATACAGTGATGAGGATGAAAATCCAGAATATTCCGCTGTCATAAATGAACGCCCCGCTGAGAGGGCCTATGGCCCAACCGAGGTTAGACATTATCCTGTAAACCACGTAACCATTTGTC
>JAKAUW010000067.1 GCA_021817455.1 Thermoplasmata archaeon
CAAGTACCATTATTTCGGTCTCTCTCATAGTATCAATTTGGATTTTGACAGCATCCTCCTCCTTTATGCCATGTTCCTCAGTCTCGAAATATTTTGAAGCCCTGGCATAGGCGGATCTCATTTCCTCGATCATGTCCGGGGGTAGTCTTTTGTTTGTGGAATATCGGGCTTCAATGTCTCCCTTATGGCCCATAAAGGACGTTCTCCATGGATGGGAAATTAAGCCTTTATTCTCTGCATTGTCAAGAGCAGTAGCTAAATATGCCCTGAGCACGTACGGTCTCCACTTGTACTCTGCGCTATTGATTGCGAGCCGTATGTCTCTTGTTGCCAGTTGCGTTCTAATGAATTTATGACTTATCCTACCTTGAGGATCAAGTTTGAACAGGGGCGTTTCAGGGCCTATAATATCTCCCACACTGATCCTCAGCTCAATGTATTCCTTCAGGTAGGTTATCCCTTCCCGGCTAAGAAACGTGAAGTATGAGTGCTTGGCCTTGCTTAGCGTATATCTCGCATTTACCATGGCCGGAACCTTGTCAAAATCCACTTTGCCATTTTCAATTCTCATTTCAGGTAGGTCCGAAATCTTAAGCCCGTCCGTCTCTTCAGCGTTCCCCAACGTTTCCGGCCTAAGCCCTGAGAATGCAAGAAGGGAGATGGCCAGTCTCGCCCTTGGTGATCCACTTCTCAGGATCTTTGCAAGTTCCGATTTCTCAGGGATCCTTCCCTCTTCCACTCTTGGGGCCCTCCCTTCATAGGCGATATTAGTGGTAAGCTTGAAGTCCTTGCCTTTGAAGCCTAACCATGACCTGAGGACCTTCTTATACCTGGCAATATAAGAGCCGACCTTTCCTTCCCTTTCCATTTTCCTGACAAAATCCATGAAATCTCCCCTAAGCTTCCCGGAATTGGCATCCTCTAATACGGTGTATGGCGTTGATCTGGTGAGCTCGCAATAATACCCCAGCCCCCTTAAGTAAACTGTCGCTGTGAGATATGACTTAGCGCTGAGGTTCTCAAACCATCGGCTAATTTCCTTATCCTTTAGCAATTCCTGTATTTCGGTTCAAAAGTCATGATAATAGCATGCAATGGTAAAAATATAAGGTATTCGCTTATGAACATTTATGGGTCTGCCCGGATTTGGACCGGAGTTTCCAACTCCCGAAGCTGGAAGGATACCAGGCTACCCCACAGACCCATTCCCGAGAACATAGCATGCGTAGATATTTCATTTTCCCTGATCCGTCAGGCCAGGGTCACCCGAATAAGATTATCATATTAAGACTTTGTGCACATTTAAGGGCATTCCATTCGGTTTACAACCTCCATTCGCATGAATTCAATATCGTTTTGACATTTCATCGACATCTGCCGAAAGCAGATATTAACAGAAATGGAAGAGCTTAAATATTGTACAAAATAAAGAGAATTAAGAGTTGGAATTGTCGCGAGTTCCTCCGTATTCCCTGATATGGCAGGAATAGCGCAATTCACATGGGTGCGTTGTGATGGAAAAAGAAAAACTAAAATCTGTCGAAGAGTGGATTGAGAGTGTTGCAGATCTGGTTACGCCAGATAGGGTGGTATTCTGCGATGGTACCGAAGAGGAATACAAATCAATAATCAGAGAGATGCTTTCGAGCAATGAGCTGATCAAGCTCAATCAGGACACATACCTTGGGTGTTACCTCTCCAGAAGCGATCCACGGGACGTTGCCAGAACAGAGAAGGCTACATTCATTATATCACAGGACAGCAAGCAGGTGGGTCCCCTTAACAATCATATGTCCCTGGAGGAGTCAAACGGGATTGTTGACAGGCTGCTGAAGAATTCAATGAAAGGAAGAACCATGTACGTGGTTCCCTACATAATGGGACCTGAAAACTCCCCCTATGCAGAGGTGGGAGTAGAAGTTACAGACAGCCCTTACGTTGTTGTGAATATGTACATTATGACCAGAATGGGGCATGTTGCTCTCCAGAAAATAAGTGAACGTGGAGACTTCATAAGAAGCATCCATGCTTCCCGTGATCTTGACCCTGAAAACCGCTATATTCTTCATTTCCCCTGGGAGAGGCCCAGCATCGATGCACATGTTGTCAGTATAAACTCAGCCTATGGGGGCAACGCATTGCTCAGCAAGAAATGCCATGCCCTCAGGATTGCTTCTGTGGAAGCCCGCCAGCAGGGCTGGATGGCGGAGCACATGCTCATACTTGAAGTTCAGAATCCTGAAGGCAGGAAATACTATTTTCTCGCTGCGTTTCCAAGTGCAAGCGGAAAGACAAACCTTGCAATGATCAATCCCCCTGCTGAATATGCCAGGAAAGGGTGGAAAACACGCCTCATAGGGGACGATATTGCATGGATACATCTTGGTGAAGATGGGCGGCTGTACGCAATGAATCCAGAGAATGGATTTTTCGGAGTGGTGCCCGGGACAAACAGTAAAACGAACCCCAATGCCATGAAGTCCATTAGCCATGACACAATTTTCACAAATGTTGCACTCACGGATAAGAAAGAGCCCTGGTGGGAAGGTTTGCCGGATACTGGCGGTGAAATTATTGACTGGCAGGGAAGAAAATTCATGAGGGGACAGGGAACAAAGGCTGCCCATCCAAATTCCCGTTTCACGACACCACTGGCAAATTACCCGGATCTTTCCAGTGAAGTCAATAACCCCAATGGAGTACCGGTGACAGGCATAATATTTGGAGGGAGGCGCGGGGACACAGTTCCCTTAGTGTATCAGGCTTTTGACTGGGTTCACGGCGTGTTCATGGGAGCAACAATGGGCGTTGAGCAGACAGCTGCAGCAGAAGGGAAAGTTGGAGACATCAGGAGAGACCCAATGGCCATGAGACCTTTCTGCGGGTACAATATTTCAGACTATTTCCAGCACTGGATTGACATTGGAAATCGGGCAAGCCATCTTCCGGGAATATTCTATGTAAACTGGTTCAGACGAGACAGTAAAGGATCATTCATATGGCCCGGTTTTGGTGAGAATCTGAGAGTGATTGAATGGATGATAAACAGACAGGAGAACCGTGCTGGAGCCATCAAGACAGAAATTGGCTACATTCCTGACGGCGATTTCAACCTGAATGGCGTGGATCTGCCGGATGATCACAGGAAACTGCTGTTCAAAATCGACAGGAACGAATGGAAAAAGGAGGTAACAGAAATAGGAAAGTACCTGGATTCACTGGGACCAGAGCTTCCCGGTAAAATAATGGAACAATATACAATGCTCAGGAACAGATTCCAGTTTTCCTGAGGCAAAATTATAATCTATTTTAAGATCAGTAAGACCTTGAGCCGCCGTAAGTGCGGTTTCCGGGTCTTCTTCTGTTATTGCTGTAACCGGGTCTGCTGCCCATATTCCTTCTTGGCCTCTGGCCACCGCGCATGCCCATTGAAATGCTATCACTGATGTGGGCAAAAGGTTCCTGATCCAGTTCTATCCTGCTCATGTGAATCTTCACGTTTTTCTCTATATTCTTTATGAGATTCATCTCGTCGTCATAAATTATGCTGAAGGCCGTTCCATTCTTGCCCATTCTTGCTGATCTGCCAACCCTGTGCACATAGACCTCAGGTTCCCCCGGAAGATCAAAGTTAATTACATCTGATACGTCGTCTATGTCAAGCCCTCTTGCTGCAACATTGGTAGCCACCAGAAACTGCGCGCTCTTGCGGAACTGTTCAAGTGAATGCTCCCTCTGTGCCTGTGTCAGGTCGCCATGCATAACCATTGCGGAATAGCCCTGCTTCACCAGTATCTTGTATATGTAGTCAGCGCCCCTCTTGGTCTCGGAAAATATGATGGATTTCGGAGGCTTGTATTCATTAAGGTAAGCCAGCAGAGTTGCAATCTTTGAATGATCAGCAGAGAATGCGTAGCTGTGTGATATTGTGTTAACTGTCAGAACCTTTTCTTCGCCAACCTTAATGAACTCAGGCTCATGCATATGTTTCTTTGCCAGTTTGAGGATCCTTTCCTGTACTGTTGCTGACAGCAGCATTGTCTGCCTTGTTGCTGGTGTCTTGGAAAGGATGTATTCAACATCCTCAATAAAGCCCAGATCAAACATAATGTCGGCTTCGTCAAGAACAACAAACCGAACTCTCGAGAGGTCAAGTTCTCCTCTCTTCATGAGATCGATAAGCCTGCCGGGCGTTCCAATTATGATGTTTGTTCCCCTGTGTATGTTCTGTATCTGCCTTTCAATGCTTACCTTTCCATAAACAACGGTTGATCTTATGCCAGAAGACATGCCCATCTGTGATGCAACCTCGTAAACCTGCAGTGCAAGTTCCCTGGTGGGTGCAACAATCAATGCTGCGTTTCTGTCTTTCTTCTCAAGCTTCTGAATGATGGGAATCAGAAATGCACCAGTCTTCCCGGTGCCGGTCTTGGATCTGACAACCATGTCAGTTCCTTCCAGTGCCAGAGGAATAGCTTTCTCCTGGACTTCAGTAGCTTCGTCAAAACCTATTTTGTGCAGTGAATTTAAAAGTTCACTTTTCAGCTGGAATTCTTCGAATTTTGTCATTTTAACACTCTTGCGTTGCGAACTCAGAAAAATTAAATGTTTCCTGCGTTATCGTCGGTTACTATATTCAGCACGAGTATATAAAAATGAGTTAGCCTGTGCGGACAAGAGCATAAATATATCGAAATGCAAAATAGCAACCGTTCCCATTATGATATCGGCTTCATCATGTTTTCCTCACCATTACGGTTATGGAGTTTTATGCCTGATTTCGCAGGCAACAACATTTTTTGAATTGACGCAACATGCATTTCACTTACGTTTTTCTCACGAATGCTGACAACATCCTTAAAAAGAGTGCCCAATTTCCACATCATGGCAGAATTCAAATGCTTTGTATGCGGCAGGCCAGTTAAAACAGGAGAAAAATTCACGTTCACCAGGGATGGATCGGTTCACCTTGACTGTTTCGTGTCAAAACGCAGAAAAGAAGTGCCGCCGGAAAAACAGGAAGATCTGAGGATAATGGCAAACATACTTGACAGCGAACTGCAGCACCTGCTGAATATCCTTGCACTGCAGAACACGCCGGAATCTGTAAAGGAAAAAGTCCGGGTCAAATACAAGGATATTGAGAAGGCAGCCGGCGAAACAACAAGAATGATCTCTGAACTTTGAAAATCAACGGGACTCCTTTATCAAGAAATAGGGATTCTTTTTTTGGCCCTGATCATATACTATCTTGTTTGAGGTCTCAAGAGCCTCAGCAACCTTCTCTGCATCAAGTGCCGGATGTTTTCTGAAATTCCAGTACAGATCATATGTCTGAAGGAGGTATCTGGGGAAGCCGAAAAATTCCCGCAGATATTGTGGCATCATCTTAAGTATGAAGTTATAGGCATTGTTAACAAGCTGAGTCTTTGTGGCGCTTCGTTTAATGCCTTTCAGCTTGTCTCTGAGGAACTTGTGTATGTAGAAGCTGTAAGACGCATAAAATTGAGCGAGCTGGTCCCTTACGGGCCCGAAACCGGTTTTCATCACCGGTGTAAGGACATCATATCTGTCCCAGTCAAGCGTGAAGAGTGCATTTGTTCTCAGGGCATCATCAAATATTCTTGTTCCCGGCAGGGGCGTGTAGATTGAAAATTGAACAGCGTCAGCGCCTGCGGCCTCAAGCTGCCTTGAGAAGCGTATTGTGGAGATTATGTCCCTGAATCTCTCATAGGGTGCCCCGATCATCATTCCTATGAGAACAATTATTCCATTCTGATCAAGAGTTTTAACTGCCTGCACGGACTGAGGTGTAAATTCGCCCTTATGCATTTTCTTCAGAATATCCTCGCTGCCGGATTCAACACCCAAAAACGATATGCGCATTCCGGCCTGTGATGCTTTTTTTATCAGTTCCGGATACTTTGCGGTAACATCGGCACGCATCTGCACTATCCATTTCATGTCAAGTTTTTCTTCTATGATCATGTCGAAAAGCTGTTCCCTGTGCTTCACATTTGGATGCACAACGAAAATGTCATCGGTGAAGAATATCCAGTTGTAGCCGGCGGCCTTGGCAAGGAGCATCTCCTCCAGAATACGCTCATTTGATTTGTTTCTCCACATGTTGCCCCATGTTGGGGTCACTGAGCAGAAGTCGCATGCATACGGACAACCGCGGGATGTTTCAAGGCACATGACCTTATCATCTGAACCAAACACGGTGAAAGTATATTTTGAAGGGTCCAGAAGATCAAGCGGCGGCATGGGCAGGCTGTCCAGATCTGCAATGAGCTTTCTGGGGCTATTCCTCTTTATCATGCTGTTGCTCAGGTAGACAATACCAGGTATATTCTGGAATCCTGAGTTTTCAGCCACAGCTTTTGCAATTTCATAGATAGTCTCATCTCCTTCGCCAAGAACAGAAATATCAAAACCGGATCTTATGATCTCCTTTGGAAGAAACGTCGCATGGTGCCCACCGGCCACCAGAATTGTATCAGGGCTCTTCTCTTTTATCTTTCTGGCAATATAACCCGCTGTGTTATGCGCTGCTGTGGCGTGAAGGGTGATTCCAACAAGGTCAGGTTTGAATTTGACGGCCTCATCAACCGCATCATCCAGTGTGAGATTATCTCCCTCCATATCTATTATCTTTATGGAACTGTCCGGAATCCTTCTGATTTCTCCGGCCAGCGTCAACAGGCTCAGCGGGGCAGGGAGAAATCCCCATTTGGTCATGTATGCGCTGCCAGTT
>JAKAUW010000018.1 GCA_021817455.1 Thermoplasmata archaeon
AATGGGTGCTGGTGCTAAGAGCATTGAACTCAGGACCCTGGATGACCCGCAAAGAAGCGTAGTGGTACATCTTCTCGTAGATGTGAGGGATGCCATGGGTGCCAACGTTGTCAACAGCATGTGTGAGACAGTTGCACCATACCTTGAGGAGATAAGCAGTTGCAGGACGAATCTGAGAATCCTCAGCAACCTGACACCGCACAGGGTATCAAGAAGCAGGACAATTTTCAGGAAGGAACTCATTGGAGGGAAAACTGTTGTGGACAATATCATCAGTGCATACCATATGGCCAACGTTGATCCATTCAGGGCTGCGACACACAATAAAGGAATAATGAACGGGATAGATGCTGTGCTGCTTGCAACCCTTAATGACTGGAGATCGGCTGAAGCGAACGCCCACACATACCATACCCTTACAGGGAATTATTCCCTTACCAGGTACAGCAAAACACCAGAGGGTGATCTTCTCGGGGAGATAGAAATACCAATAGCAGTTGGAACTGTTGGCGGTTCAACCAACACTGTCCGGAAAGCAGCAATTTACAGGAAGATCCTCGGAGTTGAAAATTCAAGGGAATTTGCCAATGTCCTTGCCGCGGTAGGACTTGCACAGAACTTTGCAGCTGTTAGGGCATTGAGTTCTGAGGGAATACAGAAAGGGCACATGTCACTCCACGCAAAAAGCCTTGCTGCTTCAGTGGGGGCACAGAACGAGGAAATAGACATTATATCGGATACGATGGTCAAGACGGGCACAATAAGCATGTCCAAGGCAAAGGAACTGCTTGAAGATATACGCAAAAGAACAAATAAATAGAGTATTAAAATTTAAGAGGCGAACAACAGATGGATGAAACGGTGGAGATCGCCATAAAAAACGGCGACATGCTGATGCAGAAAGAGAAGGTTATGGATGCCATAAGAGAGTACCTGAAAGCCTATGAGGTAATCAAGGCTAACGAAGACGACGAAACTGCTGATCTCTGCTACAGACTTTCTCAGGCATACAATGCGCTGGAGAGCAAGAACGACGAGAATTCCAAGATGTATGCCGAAACCTCGCTGAAGATACACCAGAAAGGAGACCAGAAAGATCTTGTTGTTCTGGATTACCTCAACCTTGGATACATTGAGATGGATGCCAAAAAGCGCGGAGAGAGTGGGGATTACTTCAAGAAAGCTTTTGAAGTTTCAAAGGTGCTTGAAGACCCATTCCTGATTGCGACCACACTTAATGCAGTGGGGGAACTCAAGTCACAGAATGCAAAGGAAAGGGGGGAGGCTGCACAGATTTATGATGAAGTCCTCAAGATATCAGAAAACACTGAAGACTGGGAAAATTACTTTGAGGCTGTGAGGGGAAGGATAGGCCTGATCAGAGTAGCTGGAGATGAGGACAAGGCCCTCAAGGAAGCAATGGAGGCAATTGAGCTCATAGACAAGATTAGCGTCAAGATAAAGAATAAAAAAGAGAAGAAAGACTTCAAGAAATCATTGGGCTTCATTTATGATCTTGCCTCAGATATAGCAATGGAACTAGAGAATGTTGATGAGGCCATAAAAATAGCCCAAAGATCAAAAGCTGAGTAATATCAACCCTTATTCCATTTTTCCTTGATTTCCTCTACAAAGTGCCTGGTATCAAGCCCTTCATCAGACAATATTGAAATCAGTGCAAGCTCGAAAGGCACATATTTTACAGACTTCAGGACTTCCCGTGCTCTTGAAATTGCATCCTTCTTAGTCATCTTTCCTGATGCAGAGACTGCTTCAAGAATTCTATCCACAAGAGGCGCTTCCCGGGATTCAGTGAATAATTCCTCCTTGGACACTGAAAAATCTAGGGGGACTATGACTCCAGCCGTGCTGAAATTTGGGATGAAAAGTTTGTCCCTCTGCACAAGCAGGCCTTCATTTGTGGCACTTGTGATGAACTCCTTCACTGTATCAGGATCGAGCAGGTTTTTCTTGAATGACAGGCTGGTTACAAAATCCTGCTCTGTATAACCCTGTGCGGATCTCTTGCTTGCTGAAACAATTGCAATGAGTTTCCTTGATAGGTCCTTGTTCACAAGCATGAGATGCAAACATACTATTTGGATTTCTTGAGGCACAGGGGAAAGATTCCAGAAACCGTATTGCCTTAAAAAGAAATGGCATCATGGATGTCTTGGACTATGGCACCAATGACATAATCACTTCTGAAATTGGCTGGAATACAATTAATGTTGCAAAAGGACCTACAAATGCACAGGATCTACGAATTAGGATTATGCGAAAGTAAACTTGTCTTACGGGTTCGGTTCAAAAAGGGGTGAGGGAGTATATCCTCACTTTTGGTTGAAAAATTTTAGTTGATTTTGGAAAGTTCTTTCTTTACAGCTTCGTAATCCGGCTCTTTTCCAGGATCCTCAGAAACCCAGGCATACTTTACAGTGCCTTCCTTATCGAGGACAAAGACTGATCTCTTGGAAGCTGTGAGTCCGGGTTTATTAACGAAATTCTCGTGAAGCGCACCGAATTTCTTGCTTATTTCTCTGCTTGCATCACTTAGAAGTTCGAAGTTTAGCTTGTTCTGTTTTGCAAATTCTGCCAGGGAGAATGGCTGGTCCACACTTATCCCTACCACTTTTGCGTCAAGTTCATTGAAAGCTGCCATGGAATCCCTGAATGTGCACATTTCTTTTGTGCATACTGAAGTAAACGCACCCGGGAAGAAAGCCAAAACAGTCTTGTGGCCCTTGTAATCTGACAGTTTCTTTTCCATGAGTGCTGAGTCCAGTGCCTTAAAATCTGGTGCCTTTTCTCCTACTTTTACAGACATTTATTCACCTGCTCCGCCATCGCGTAAGGTTATAAAACCATAGTGATTATTGTTTATAATGAAAACTCTGGCGCTCCTGTCAGGCGGAAAGGATTCCTTTCTCTCTGCCCAGATGGCAATGGAACAGGGATACGATGTACAGGCCGCACTAACCGTCATTCCGGAGGAGTTCTCCCTGATGTTCCACTATCCCAATGCTGCAAAGGCAGAGATGGTTGCCTCTCTGCTTGGAATTCCCTGGAGCACAATAAACGAGGAGGATTTCAAATCGGCAATTGCAAATTATGCCATGCAGGGCTTTAAGGCAATCACAGTAGGGGCGATTGCATCCGAATACCAGAAAACAAGGGTGGAGAGGTTATGCACAGAACTGGGAATCATGTCTTTCATTCCCCTCTGGAGGAAAGAGCAGAGCCTTATTTTGAAAGAGCTTCAAGTCCGTGGAATAACTGCGATGATTGTATCAGTGTCAGCAGACGGGTTTGGACCCGAAGACCTTGGGAGAATAATCGACCTTGGTTACATTGATGAACTTGAAGAGAAGAACAGGAAATATGGGATAAATGTATCAGGCGAAGGGGGAGAATACGAGTCCTTTGTGCTTGCAGCTAGAGGAATGGGTGAACTGAAAGTCATCGAATCAGAAAAGGTCTGGGAGGGGTCTCACGGCTATCTGCTGCTCAAAGAAGTCGTAAAGAAGCCAGATTAATCCAGAGTGGTCTGTGTGCCTTCCTGGTCTGGCATGATATATCGCTTGACATCTAGGGTAATAGAAACCAAATCCTTTAACATCATAAGCAGTTTCTGCGAATCCCTTGACTGTGGTTCCATCATGATGTTGTTCTGGGGAACCTTTATTCCCTGTTCATTGAGTTTGGCGATATATTCAAGCCTTCTTTGCGGGACTACAGTCTTGTACTGCCTTGGAAGGTCCACATTGCACCTTTCTATCTCTCTGACGAATATTGGCCTGTTGAAAATATAATATAGTAATTCAAGGGCATAATCCCCCGTTGATACATCTGTCATTTTTCTTGCGGCAAGCCCCACAAGTTCATAAATATCCCTTCCCGGTATGCTTTGAATGGAATATATTCTGGATGGTTTTATCTCCTTCTCTCTTAAGATGCCCACATCCACCATGGCTTTGAGATATCCAGTGAGTACGAGCCTGTGGGTATTTATTCCTCTGGTTTCAAGTGATTTCTGCAGGCCAGAAATGGACTTTTCCTCTTCGACCAGTTCAGATATGATGTCTTCCTTCAAAGTCTTGGGCGTTTTGAGGTCGTTCATTTCATGCTGCTCCCAGGGAGATCTTCCTGATACTCTCCGCCTGCTCCAGTACTGTGGTACAGATCCTGTCAGACCTGCCAACGAAACTTAATGGGTTCTTAATAGCATCCACCTTCTCTTTAGAAAGTTTTGCGAGTATTCCCATGTCTTCAAGGCTCTTCATGAGATTGGTCTTGTTTGCATAAGCCTTCATTGAAGCTTCTCTTACCATTTCATGGGCATCCTGCCTTGGAACTCCGCTAAGAGTGAGTTCAGATACGAATCTTTCAGAAAGCACGAAGTCGTCCGCCTTTAGGTTTCTCAACATGTTTTCTTTTTTAACCACAAGTCCCTCGAAAATCTTGGCCATTTTCACCAGAACATGATCTGTGAGAATGCATGCGTATGGTATGGAGAATCTCTCTGATGCGCTGTTTGTGAGGTCTCTCTCGTGCCAAGTTACTGCAGCCTCATATTCAGGCAATATGAAACTCCTGACAAGTCTTGCAAGGCTCACGACATTTTCGGAGTTTATCGGGTTCACTTTGCTTGGCATTGAGCTTGAACCCACCTGCTTAGACGAATCAAAATATTCAGAGACCTCATCTATCTCTGGTCGTTGTAAGTTCCTGATCTCAGTGGCGAACTTCTCGAGCGAAGTCACAACACCGTTTAGTAGCGAGTGGAGTTCCACATATCTATCCCTGTTCACAATCTGGGAGGAGGCGACCTCTGAGCTTATTCCCAGCACTTCCATTACCCTGTCCTGGAGTTCTAGGGCTGCATCTCCAAGGGATGCCCCGGTTCCAACGGGCCCCATTATTTTGCCTGCGATTACTCTGTGCTTGGCCTGGACTGCACGTTCAATGTGCCTGTTCACTTCAGCAAGGTATACCGCCATCTTCAGCCCGAATGTGACGGGGCTTGCGTGCTGGCCATGCGTCCTTCCAAGCATCACTGTGAGCCTGTGCTCATCCACTAGATTTGCCATTGATTTCTGCAGATGCAACAGGTCTTCCATGAAATACGAGTAGAAGTCCCTGATCTGCAATGCTGTTGCTGTATCAATAATATCATTCGACGTAACTCCAAAATGCACATATTTCTGACCTTCGTTGCACTTTTCAGATAATGCCTTCACTATGGCCATCACATCGTGCTTTATCTCGTTCTCAATCTCCTTGACCCTTTCGACTTTTACAGCGTTGGAATCTACTGCCTTCTGTATGTCAAGAAAAGCCTCCTTTGGGATTATGTTGAATTCTGCCTGGGCCTGTGCCAGTTTCTCCTCCACTTTCAGCATATATCTTAATTTTGATTCCTCAGAGAAAATATCCTTGACTTCCTTCCGCCCATAACGGTATTCAAGTGGAGAAACAGACACAAAGCCATATTAGATTGATTCACTAAAAGCTTTTTGAAGTTATTCTCAGGAACTCAATTCATGCAATTAATTCCCTCAGATTTTGGACATTGAAATATAGGAACGGTCACGGAATTCTACCTTAACCCGTATATCTAGAGAATGAGTGTCATTCATGAAGATTATTTATTATCACTTTATGGAACTTACGGGGAAATATATATGAATTATACATAATGATAAATAGAATACAATCTCTATTTTGTCCCCTAATGACAACCAAAAAATTATTTATCAATTTTCTATTATATTTTCTTATGCTTGAGTCTTCTAGAGCCTACCTTCTGAAATTCGACCGTGCTATCGTGCCAATGGCGAAAGGAGACCGTTCCAGGGTTGTCCTGGACCTTGCATTTTCCCTCTCTAATGTTTACAATACCGAGATCACTGCCCTAACTGTGAAGGAAGAGGTCAAGGAGGTAACCTGGAGCGACAAGGTGAATATCATAATCAACGCTTACAGAGACGGAAAAGACAAGAATATAAAAGTCATCCCGAAAGTAAGAACCTCCAGAAGCGTAAGGCAGGGCATAGTTGAGGAAACAAGCAACAAGAACTATGACCTTATACTATTGGGCACATTCAAGCGCTCCATGCTTTCAGGCTCTCTGTTTGGAGGAATAGGAGACTATGTTATCAAGAATTCAAAGATTCCCACAGCAGTATTCAGTATTAAGGGAAGCGTGTATCCTTATCGGAAAATACTTGTGCCCCTCAGTGAAACGCTCAACACAAGGGCATCTGTTTCACTGGCGGTGCACATAAAGAAAGCCATAGGTGCGGACCTTGTGCTCGCCGATCTGAGGAAGTACGACAGAAAGAGAACCCATGGTTTCTCCACACTCTTTGACAGAATGGGGGAACTGACCTCATTGTATGGGGAAAACATAACAGTGGTGAGGCCAAGTTTCTCAACAAACCTAGTTGACGAAATGAACCTGATGATAAGGGGCCAGAAACCAGACCTCATGGTATTTGGTGTGGCCGAATCGAAGAATGGCAAGGTAAGGTTCAATTCCCAGATGAAAACTCTCGTGAAGTCGACAACTCAGGACATCGTTGTTTTGAAAAAGTGACATCCTCCCACGACTAAAGCCGCGGACTTCCTGCTTCGTTGACCGGAGTTGCCCTTTCGGGTAGTGCTCCGGTCTCCACAGGCGTGAATTCGGGAGTGCCTTGCGAGATGCA
>JAKAUW010000049.1 GCA_021817455.1 Thermoplasmata archaeon
GATACCTGTTCCCTTGGGCAATCAACGTCTCCCTCATGGCCCCCATAGTGGGCAGGCTGCATCAACCCCCACCTGTGCACGAGACTTTCAGCTCAAAATCTTTCATGGTTGGTACCTTCCTTCCGAGAAAGTATGATTTTCACCCTCGTGCCATACCAATATCTTATTACCATAGCAACATAGACACTGATGAAGTGCTGTTCTATTCGTCTGGCAACTTCATGAGCAGGGAAGGCATTTCCGAGGGCTCCCTGACACTTCACGTCAGAGGTTTAATTCATGGCCCGCAACCTGGGGCAGTTCAGGGTGCAATAGGAAAAGAAGGAACCGACGAGGTCGCTGTGATGGTTGAAGCCTACAGGCCACTGAAGCTCACAAAGGAAGCAAAAGCCATTGAGGACCCGGCATACATGTCATCGTGGTACGCTTGATCTACAATTACCTTCCCACTGAAAGGGTATACCACGGAATAGACTGCATAAAGGACTTGCCGGAACTGCTGAAAGAACTCAAGAGCAGCCGGGCTCTTATAATCACCAACAAGTCAGTTTCCATGACCTCCTTTTACAAGGAGCTTACTGGAGAACTTCCGATCAGGTACACCGAGTTCAAGGAGATAACCCAGCATTCTCCTATGGAGGAAATCGAACATGCCACAGAAACCCTTAGGAACCACAAATGTGATATCATTATCTCCATAGGGGGTGGCAGCGTCATAGATGCCGCAAAGGTTGTCAGATACTTTTACGATCTTTCAATCAGGCAAATCGCCATTCCTACTACCCTGTCAGCAGCTGAATTCTCCCACAGCGCAGGCTACACAATAGGTGGGGAAAAGACAGGTATCAGGGATAGGCGCATCACCCCTAGTTTCGTGTTCCTCGATCCACGTGCTGCGTTGGAAACCCCTCAGGCTCTATGGAGATCCACGGGTATAAGGGCCCTGGACCATGCAATTGAAACAATATACTCTAACCCAAACAGCGAGGTTGCAAGGACCTTTGCTGTCTCCTCCCTGAAAAAACTGTTCAGCAATCTCAGGTTTGATAACCTTGAATCCAGGTATGAATGCCTGATTGCAGCCTGGTTTTCATATTTTGAGGTGTTTGATGCACCAATGGGATTGAGCCACAAAATCGGAAGGGTAATTGGTGCAAAGTATGATGTTCCGCACGGAATAACCAGTTGCATCACCCTGCCCCAGGTCATTATGATGTATGCAAGAGAAAATCCGGGACTCATATGTTCCATATCAAGGGATTTGGGTTTTACGGAAACAACACTTAAAGAATGCGCCGAGGGATTCGCCCGTTACGTTGAGAATTTTATAGACTCCCTTGGCCTCACAAAACGTCTCACAGACTATGGGATCACTGAGTCGGATCTGGACTATATAATTGGGAAATTGAATGGAGACTCCAATAAGCTTAGGAAGCTCCTTTCAACCATGTTCTGAGTCAGATCAGGCTTATTTCTTTAAGGCCACTAGCAGGGTTTACTTTTCTCTCAGCCCTTATATTCTCAAACACTGAAATGCTGATTTCAAGGAGTGGATCCGCAACTCCGCCAAAAAGGTGCCCGCCAACAACCCCGTGATTCTTTCCTGCACAAGCGCTGTGGATATGGAATCTTGGTTCATCCTCGGCAATGCTACCATGGAATGAGACGACCTCAAGGTTCTCTGGGAATAGTTGTTTTTCATACTCTCTGCCGTTGAAATACCCCACCTGCAGCCCTTTGATCATGCCAATTGCCCAGAGAATTTCACCATTCCTGACTTTCTGCTCTTTCACGATCTTGTCAAGCATTTCAAGAACATTTTCGCCTTTGTCCAGTTTAGCAAATATCCTGTTGCCTTCTCTTCTAACCTGCATAGGGACATGAAGTCCTTGGTAAACATTAATGTTCAGATAATATCAGTTTTGTACCTGTCCACAATGCTCCACCTGCCATTTTCCTTCACTGTCGTTATTATGGAACAGTTGTGGAACACCATTCCCAAAGGGACAACATTAATCTGCTCGTTGTAGAATGTCCTCATAACGCCTCCGTGGCAGACTGCAAGGACCTTTGATTTGCCATGCTCTTCATATAGGCGGTTGAACGTTTCGGTGACTCTCTGTGCAAAATGCTCATATGACTCGGCGCCGGGGACGCTGTCCAGTGAACTGCTCGTCATTTCCATTCGAAAACCAAATTTCTTCAGTATCTCGTCTGCAGTAAGCCCCTCGGCATTTCCGCAGGCACGCTCCCTGATCCCGGGTTCAACCTTCATTTCTACATCTTCCAGATAGCTTGCTACAATCTGGGCAGTTTCTTTGGCTCTTGAAAGGTCACTGCTGACTATGACTTCAGGTCTGAGGGCCTTCACAAAACTTGCGGCTTCCCTGGCCTGTGACCTTCCTGAGTCATTGAGCGGTTCATCCATTGAACACTGCCAGATATGCTTTCGGTTGGTCTCTGTTTCACCATGCCGCATTATGAAAAAACGGGAACTGAAATTTTGCACACAGAAAAATATGGAATTTATTTAACTATTTCCCCGTCAGTTGTCAGATAGGCCTAACCAGAATTTCTCTTCGAGGTTTAGGATTCCATTGGCGCCCCTCATGAATTTCTCTCTGGCAACAGGATCGTTGGCGTGTGTCCCAAGAACATTTTCCATGGCTTCTTCATGATGTTCTTCCAGTTCCCTGTGGAAAGTGAAATACTTTATGTCCATGCCTTTGTATTCCGGGTGTTTATATTTCCAGATTTCCATGCCTGAGAGGATCTTATCCCACATTGGAATGGCCATGTTCTCAAGGCCAAACTCAGCCCCAAGGGCTTCAAAATGGTCTCCGCCAAAATAAGTCCTCATTCCGTCAAGCCATGCCTTTGTAGTCTTGAGCTGTTCCCTCTTCACAAGGTCTGCAGGTTCGATGCCAATGCTTCTCAGGTACATTCTGTAGAGGAGCTCATGTCTGTGGTGAGGGTTTTCGTCGCCCAGCTCTGACACTAGAATGGTTGTGAGATTAGCCGCGTCATTCTCATCCGGAGTATTCACCAGAAGCACTGAGAGGATTGAGACCCACTCCCGTGTAAAGTGATAAAACTCAATTGAGAATCGCTTAAACTCCTCTTCTGAAATATCTCCCTTTGCAAACCTGTTTATGAAATTATTGTCAATGGCTCTGTGTGCCTTCACAAAGTCGTAAGTTTCTTTGTAAAAATCATTTTTCTGAAACAATCTGATAACCTCATGAAATATATGTCTAATATCCTATATATACCTAACTGATATAAAATACTAAATAGGATTTTGAAAAAATGTGAATTGGCAGGTTTCTAAAGAACTGGTGATCCGCCATGAAAACCTGTAGGCAGGAATACCAGCGAGGTCCCGATCAGTAATGCAACAATAAAAGACACCACATAGGTTATTATTGTTCCCAGCACAGCTATTGCAAACCCGCCCAGGAGCCCCGTGTCAAATATTGAGGCATAAACATAGCTAAGGACTATTATTGACACTATGAATCCCAGTACGATGGCCAGTGGCCCCAGGAAAATAGCCAGCCCAATGGTCACAATAAAGAAGAAAATAAGTGTGATTATGGGTGCAGCTACTGCTGCCACCATTGCCTTTCCAAAAGTTGTGTGTTTCCCGGAGATTATTTTTCCGGCCAGGTAGATTGGGATTGAAATGATTATCCACGATACCAGGATTGTAAGTATTAATACGGTTATGGAACCAAGAGTGAGACTCTGCGATATTACTGCCATAGTACCATAACTCAATTGGGGATATTTTATGTTGTCCCCAACCATGAAGGCGTAACTTGCCCGACAGAAATGAAGACCTCCAAAAGTTGTACTCATCTATAATTCAATGCAGCAACTGTCCAAGGTTAGTTAAATTCAGGAATGAAGTCCTGTCTGAATCAAAGAGGTATTCTGGTGAAGAGTTCTGGAGAAAACCGGTAACTGGATTCGGGGACTCTGATGCGAGGCTGGTTGTGGTAGGGCTGGCACCTGCAGCTTCTGGCGCAAACAGGACTGGACGAGTATTCACTGGAGATAAAAGTTCTGAAGTGCTTGTTTCAGCTTTCCATTCTATTGGTGTTTCAAACCTTTCAAATTCCATTTCCAGGAACGATGGCTTGGTTTACACAGATCTTTACCTCACACTAGCCGTAAGGTGCGTGCCCCCTGACAACAGTCCCACAAAAACTGAGATAAACAACTGCAAGAGATTCCTTGTATCCGAGCTTGCCATTCTCACGAAGAAGAGGGCAATCGTGGCTCTGGGTTCCATAGCCCTTGATTCTCTGAAGAAGAGTCTCTCTGATCTTGGCTACAAAGTGAATGGGCTGAGGTTCCAGCATGGCCAGTACTTCGAATTGGGTGATATCAGGGTTTACTGCTGCTATCATCCCAGCCCCCGGAACATTAACACTGGAAGAACAACAGCTGATGATATCGCTAGAGTCCTGAAGGAAGCCTATGATTTTGCTTCTTCGTGAGGGAAAGAATCCATGATTTGTTGAAGAAGTGCAATTATATCGTCAAGTTTGGACAGGAATGAAGATACGTCGTGCAAATCTAACCCCGGAGAAAAACCCGCAGTCAATATCGTTGCGCCGATTATGATTTTAACAACCGCAGGTCCAGAGGGTTTCCTGAAAACGAGAAGTCCTTTTCCCTCTGCAAGCTCCAATTCTGTGTCAAAAAGGCCTGTGCCCTTTCTTACATCGTAGAAAGCATGATCCAGTTTGATATCCTTAGTAGAGATTTCAATCCAGATTGCCCTGGAATAGCCATTGGCCTGGAAAACAAATATTTCTTGCATCCCCCCATCAATATGGATGAATCCCACTCCGCTAGATGATAAGGTGCCATTTGCAATAGGCAATTTGACCTGTTCTGTGCGCCTCCAGGACAGCCTTGAAATTCTCTGGTCCTCGTACCAGTCGCTCGTGAAGCCCTTCGAAAAGTGGGACCTGTCAGGAAACTGGAATTTTTCCAGCCTTGAAGGATCGGGCCTGGAGGAAAGGAGATCCACAGTTAGTTTCTCATATTCATCATCAGAAACGGTGTGGTTCGAATCCATCTCTATCATGGTGCCGTGGACCCAGAACGATGCAGCATCGTGATTCCTGTAATTCTTCCCGAGGAACAGCAGGTTCTCACCCACTTCCCTCGAGCGGATTATGGAATAGCCGCTTGAAAAATCCTTGAGCATGGACTTTGGGAAACCGGGAAAGAACCAGTCTAGAAAAAATTCCTTGATTCTGATGGTCTTTCCGGAAAGTTTGACATGATATCTCAGGGTAGGCCATTTCTGGTCGTGTATCCTGACGGAGATGTCATAGGTTTCGTGGTTCCTCGGCACATAGGTAAGAAAAGGAAGCCTGTATTGACCAATCTCATCAAATGACTTCAGTACCCTGATCAAAAGCTACACCGTAAACAGATCATGCAATGACACTAAAGAAGAATTGCCGTTGAACTTCATTAAGGCTTTTTCACAGTTCGCCTTGCCAAAGACTTTCTCAATTTTCTCTGTTGGAAATTCAATTCTCGACATACCTTCCCTTACCATCTGGCTGTAAATGTAAGAACGGATCTCCCCCAAGGGCAACTCAGCCAGAGTACGGACGAATGTGCCCTGGAATATATGTTCCATTCTCAGTTTCCTGAGCCTGCCGGCGGATAGGAAGTTGAAACCGTTGTCATATTCCAGTATACTTATTCCTGATAGGATGTCCCTGTTATTCCTGTCCAATTTGTCGAAGATTTTCACCCCGTTGCCTCCAATATACTGCAGGATCCTCTCAAACAGCGAAATAGATGCACCGGGAGGAGTAATGAAAATGAGTGCACGTCCGGCATAATTTACAATTTTCTCCGTAACTCTCCCTAAATTCACAAGGTCCGAGACTTCCACTTCTACGAAGATAATTCTGTCTTTATGTTCAAAATACAGGTCTGGATAAATCCCATTGAAGGAACGGTGCCTGTCGCTTTCTATGCCTTTCTTCAGCAGGTATTCCTGGAATTTGAGTATAAGGTATTCGTGGAGATCTGTTTCTTCATTCTCTTCTATACTGTTTTCCATGGCCGTTCCAAGTTTTGCCATTGAGTTCTCCTTTATTGTTCGAAACAGCCCTGCATCCTGGCTCGAATCCTCCTCAATGGGTTTGAATGAGAGTGGCCCGGATATCCCCCTCCCGTCCTGGGACCATATGAC
>JAKAUW010000072.1 GCA_021817455.1 Thermoplasmata archaeon
ATCTAATCGTGAACGATATCATGTTCAACAGGTCTCAGACAGAGAAGAACATGGTCAAGGACCTTGAGTATGCATATGAATACCTGTTCAAGGGAAAGCCCAAGAAGCACAGGGGAGTCGTAGGGTTCTGCCTTGGCGGAGGACTTGCATTCCAGCTATCGACCCAGAAGCCATTCGGCGCCTCCGTGATTTTCTATGGTGCCAATCCCAGGAAAATAGAGGACCTGGCAAACATCAAGGGGCCGGTCCTGGGGCTGTATGCAGGGGAAGATGGGAACATAAACAACGGGTTGCCCCTGTTGCTAGAGAATGTTGTGAAGTACAAACTGAACTTTGAGATGAAGATCTATCCCGGCACATACCATGCATACTTCAACCACACCGGAATGAGCTACCACAAAGAAGCCTCCGATGAATCCTGGAAGAGGATGCTTCGCTTCTATTCACAGCATCTCGGTGAGTAAAATGCCGGAAAATGCTGACAATGAGGGCCTTGTTGACGGATGTTTCCTGGTCTGGGTGCAGGTGACAGAGCATTACAGCAATGAAGGAAAGATCACTGAAAAGACGAGGAATTTCAGGGTGAATAATCAAAAATAATTTACCGGGGCCTTTTTCATTCAGTCAGGGGAAGATGATGGATATCTTCCCAGAAACTTATACGCAAGGCATTTTTCCTCAAGTTCCCGAAATGCTTTTAAGTCATCTGGAGCGCCTGTGGAGTCCAGGAAAAAGATGTATCTCCATGGAGCAAATTTCACAGGCCTGGACTCGATTTTTGTCAGGTTAATCCCGTACCTGAAGTAAATTTCAAGAACTTCCTTCAGGGAACCTGGCCTGTGGTCCACTGAAACCACCACTGAGACTTTTGTCTTTGCATCTGGATCATTGGCATTCTGGACTTTTGAAATGGATACGAACCTCGTGTAATTGTCACTGAAATCGCCAATATCCTCAAGAAGAACCTGCATTCCGTAAATGTGCGCTGCCTCGCTTGTTGCTATTGCTGCATAGCCTGAGTATTCTTCTTCGGAGAGGGCTGCAACTGATGAAGCGGTATCCGGGAACGGTACTCCCTCAAGGTTGTGTCCATAGATGAATTCAGAGCACTGCCCAAGGGCCTGAGGGTGTGATATGACTTTCCTGACACCCTCAAGTGGAGTTCCGGGTTTCACAATGAGGCAATGCGTGATTTTCTGGTAACTTTCTCCTGTGATATAGAGGCTGCTCCTGTAAAGCATATCGTTTGTCAGCCCCACTGTGCCTTCCACTGAGTTCTCAATGGGAACAACGGCCTGGTTGATGTTCCCCTCCTCTACTGCCATGAATATTTTCTGGATTGACGGAAAGCTCTCATAAATGCAGTTCTCCCCAAACATCTTCACGGCTGCACTCTGCGTGTTTGAACCTTCCCTGCCGAAGTATCCAACCCTGGTTTTTTCCTGTTCCAATGCCATGCCATAGCATTTCGTGCATTTTAAATTTCCACAGAAAGTGAAATGATTCAAGCGCAGTGGGTTAGCTTTTTCTGTATGGAAAATAGTGCGAAGTTTTCAAATCATGTGTCATGGATAAAATTTTAATATATGAGATATGAAATGCCATGTCATATGTCGTCTGACCGAATAATGTACGGGAGCATAGGTGCAGGAATACTTGTAGGACTGGTTATGCTCGCGTTGTTTGGCTGGATAACACTCTATGGATGGCTCGCTGCAGGTATAGCGGCAGGCCTTGCCTCCAGAGGTTCCGCAAGGGGATTTCTGGCGGGCCTGATCTCAGGCATTATACTGAGCGTGTTTGCAATCGCACTGTCCCTTTTTGTTCCTGTATCAAGCCTTAGCACATATGCAGGGTACATAGGGAACCAGTACATCCAGACCACGCTCATAGCACCGGCACTTAACCTGCTGGGCCTGCAGACTACCACACTTGTGAAGGAACTGGCATTTGACTACATCCTTATTCCCGCACTGGGAGGTTTCGTCGGAGGAGCAATCCTTTCCAATGGATACCGCGTAGAAGAAGTGGAGGATGGAGCCAGGGAAGAGCCGGAGCCCAAGCACAGCCAGGCACAAATTGTTGACGGGGAAAAAGAAGAGGTATCTTCTTAGATAAAATAATTAAAGATACCCGGATTTTTCGCCAAATATTTCTTTTGACAGCCTCATGGTATCATGGTGCGGCCTCTGGAAAAGTATTGACAACCCCATTGCATCCCTGTAGAATTTCTCAACGCCGGTGTCCTCAATATACCCGTAGCCACCGTGGTACTGAAGGGCTGCTTTTGTTGCCCTCTTTGCGAAGTCAACGGAAAGGACTTTCAGGGTCAGCCTTGCACGTTCATCCTTCTCATCCACTGTATCCAGGAGTGAGGATAGGGCAAGATATTCCGCCATAAGCTTTGACAGGCCATTTCCCACTGGGCCGTAGTCCTTGAGTGGCCGTTCAAAGGTCTTCCTGACTTTCACATAATCGATGGCTTTGTCCAGGGCACCTTTTGCGGTTCCAAGAGCAATTGCCGCAACTTCCAGGTCCAGGCTGTCAACAACATTCTTCAGTGATTCAAGGCCCCTGTCTGAAAGGACAGTGAAATCTGTTGAGTCTATCTCCAGGGGTCCGTTTGAAAGGCCCCTGAATGAAAGCCCTGAATCCTCTTCCAAGGCTTTCACGCCATTCCTGAACAGGTAGAGGTGTCCGTCTTCCCTGTTGAATGCTATGGCATACTGGCTGTTGTGCAGGGTGGAAGCCTGGATTGCCCCTTTCATCCCGTTGCCGCTCTTCTGCAATGAAGTTGCGGTCCAGCTTCCTTCAAGAACATCAGAGAATGACACAGCAACTGTTGCCTCACCGGTTGCGAGTTTTTTCATGACCTCCGGCTCAGAATCACCAATTAGTGCTGCATGCACTGAATTCACAAGCATGACAAGTGCCGATACAGATGGCGAAAAGGTGGCCAGTTCGTTGATTATGGTAAGGTATCCATGCAGATCAATACCTGATCCTCCATATTTCTCTGGTATTCTTGCGCCAAGGAAACCCTGCGCTGCAAGGGACTGGAGTAATGCACTGTCTATTCCTTCATGCTCAATCTTCAATGCCCGATCCTGAATGGACTTCTGGGCGAATTCCTTAACCGCTGATCTAAGGAGATCCTGTTCTTCCATGGACATCATGCCACCTCCGCATATTCTTTCAGGATATTCCTTGAGATGATCAGTTTCTCTATTTCGCTGGTTCCTTCCCAGATCTCCATGATCTTGGAATCCCTGAAGAATCTCTCAAGATCTCCCATGATTCCAGAATAACCGGTGATTTCCAGTGCCTTCTCAGCGGCGAATGTCGCAGTTTCTGAGGCATAAGCCTTGGCCATGCTAGTCAGAGTGGGGTTTGGCCTGAACTGGAACAGGTAAGAGGCTGCCTTGTAAGTGATGAGCCTGGATGCCTCTATCCTTGTTGCAATGTCAGCGGCAAGGAACTGGACCTCTTCTGCGAGGGCCGTGTTCCCTTCCTTGGTGAGCCTGTTCAGATGTTCGAGGACCCTGTCCAGGGCACCCTGAGCAATTCCAATGGCCTGGGCGGCAACATAAGCCCTGCTGATATTGAAGAACGTCATGATGTAGTAAAAACCCTTTCCAGGCTCCCCTATGAGGTTTTCCTTAGGCACGGGAACATTGTCCAGTATGAGTTCCGCAGTGTTGGTTGCCCTGACGCCGAGCTTGCCACTGAGCTTGTTCTTGGAAAATCCCGGGAGATCGGAATCAACGATGAAGGCAGAGAGGCCATGGTGCCTCTTTCCTTCGACCTCTTCCGTCCTGATGAGCATTACGAAGAAATCGGCAATTGTGCCGTTTGTGATGAACATCTTCGCTCCGTTCAGGATGTATTTTCCATCCTTCTCCACGGCCCTTGTCTTTATGCCGGCGACATCGCTTCCTCCTCCAGGCTCAGTGACTGCAAGGCCCATGATCTTCTCGCCTGTTTGCACCTGGGTTAGGTACTTCTGCTTCTGGGCATCGCTTCCGAACAGCATGATCACCTCAGCGCCGAACAGGCTTACTGTTGCAGAAATTCCCAATCCCGGATCAGCCCGGCACAACTCCTCAATGGTGACGAGCATGGACCATGGATTGGTGTAGTCCACCAGGCCCTGCTCGAATGCTTTCTTCCTCAGCTCCTCAGGAAACTTCTCCTTCCTGTCATATTCCTTGGCCATCCTGGAATTTATCTCTTTTCTGGCAAATTCCTGGGCCTTCTTTCTTGCATTGTTGATATCCTCCGGGAAATCAAAATCCATGTTACATCCTCTCCATTAGCAAAGAATAACCCTGCCCACCACCCACGCAGAGTGTGGCAATTCCATAGGTCTTCTTCTTCTCGTTAAGTTCCCTTGCAAGGGTCCCTGCAATCCTGGCACCTGTAGCTCCAAGGGGGTGTCCGATTGCTATTCCGCCACCATGAATGTTCACTCTTTCAGGGTCGATGCCTATCTCCTTCATGGCATTGAGGACCACAACAGCAAAAGCTTCGTTTATCTCCCACAGGTCTATGTCGTCCGCCTTGAGCCCCTCTTTCTCAAGAAGTTTCCTGGAGGCTGGGACCGGGCCCTCACCCATTATGGTGGGATCTACCGCTGCCCATGAAAAACCCCTTACCCTTGCAAGGGGCTTTATGCCGTATTCGCGGACTTTCTTCCCGGACATTAGGACAGTCAGGGATGCGCCTGCATTCAGGGGGGAGGAGTTCCCCGCTGTGATTATTCCATCCTTGATGAAAGCTGGCGGCAACTGTGACAGGGATTCCACTGTGGTCTGGGGCCTGATGCTCTGGTCCTTGTCTATTGTAACGAAATCATCGCCCTGCTCCACTTCCAACGGGAGAATCTCACCCTTGAAATATCCGTCTTCCTGGGCTTTTGCTGCTCTCCTGTGGCTGTTCGCGGCGAAACTGTCCATCTGGTCTCTTGTGATGTTTCTGAGCTTGGCAAGTTTCTCGGCTGTAAGGCCCATGTTGTAGGAAGTTGTCATGTCATATCTTGCAAATTCGGGCCTAACAATGAGCTTGATGTTCGGCTTCACGTTCTGGTTGCCAGTCAGTGGTACATGTGTCATATGCTCCATTCCCCCTGCCAGCACTATGTCTGAATTTCCTGTCATGATTTCCATTGAGCCTATGCTCATTGCATTGAGCGATGATGAGCAAGCCCTGTCCATGGCCATGGACGGCACGTTGAAGGGCAGCCCTGCCATGAAAACTGGGTGGCGTCCGCCATAAAGCCAGTTCTCGTCAGCCTGGATAGCACAGCCCGTGATGACGTCATTGATCTCCTCAGGCCTGATTCCTGTTTCAGAAACAGCTGATTTGATAAGGTTTCCAAGTGCCTCGTCCATCCTTATTGTATTATAGACATCCCTTTCAGGATCGTTTGGACGGGACCTTGAGAAGGCAGTTCTTTTAAAATTGACCAGATAAACATGGGATTCATCTTCCATTATTTTCCCTCGATACCTCTAATATAGAGGAATCAATAATTACCTTTCCCCTAAACTGGATCTATTGTCCAATTCTTGAAGAAACTATCCGCACGAAAAAATTTGCTCAGATTAAGTTATGCATGCAGAATAGTTGTTGAGATGTTTCAATCCTTTGCAGGGCCCATGCGTGTCACATGTTAGGGAAGCCTGTTATCTTGAGACAGGTGATGCTTCAGGGAGATAGGTGTCCCTTAGATTTCTGATTTGGAATTTGAGGGAAATCTCTGGTGGTGAATTCATAATGGTTGCTGAAATAAAGCCTGACAGAATTGTTGATGCGAGGGATGTACTGTGCCCCGGCCCGTTCTGGGAGCTCATAAAAGCATACAGCCATGCAGGTCTCAGGGAGGTAATATCCCTATACTCATCCGATGAGTATGACAGCGAGACCAGGGCTGATGCTCCGGCATGGATCCAGAAGACGGGAAACAGGCTCATCGCAGTGGTTGACCATGATGGGTATTATGAAATCCTGATGGAAAAGACCAAGGAACCGAAGGTCTCATCCTGATCCCGTATAGAATATTGCAGCAATTTGCTTCCCAGATGCATTGACTTTACACTGCATGCCCTAGCTTGCCCGCTTGCCCCTGAAGGCAGCTTTCAATATTATTTGTACACAAAAGATAAAGGGAGATGAAGGGCTTCAGGATATGTAAACGGTGAGTTTAATGGTAGACATTATAGTTCTGATAAAGCAGATGCCGGACCTTGAACAGGTCAAGCCTGATCCAACTACCGGCGAGCCGCAATTGAAGAATGTGCCCCTGAAACTGGAAAACCTCAGCGAGAATTCGGTTGAGGAAGCAGTCAGGCTGAAGGAAAAATATGGGGGTAAGGTCACTGCAATCATATTCGGCAATGAACAGTCAAGTGCCATCCTGAAGAAAGCTTATGCAATGGGCGCAGACGAAGGGCACATAATAACAGGATTCAAGGGGAACAACCCATCGCTTACTGCAAAAGTACTTGGTGAAAAGATCAGGGCGTTGAAGCATGACATAGTCATTCTAGGAAACCAGTCTGCTGATTCCATTTCCGGCCTCCTTGCAGGTAAAATTGCAAATCATCTTGGCATTCCACTTCTGGGAAATGCGAACTCCATAGAAGTCAGCGGTTCCACGGTTAAGGTCAAGAGGGCGCTGGAGGAAAACAACCAGATCATACAGGCAGACTTCCCGGTTGTCATATCAGTGACACAGGAAATAAATGAGCCGAGGCTGCCCCCTGTCATGCAGATCATGCAGGCCGGAAGGAAGCCCATCAACACTGAGGCTGCGACTCTCACTGGAAGGGAAGTGAAAGTCCTTTCAAACAAGGCTCCGAAGAGCGAGAGGAAGAAGATGGTCTTTGAAGACGTGGACAAGGGCATTGCTGAAATTGTAAAGGTCATAAGGGAGGAATCAAGATGAAGGCACTGGTATTTTCGGAATTCCCGGAAATGGCTGCACAGATGGTCACTTACCTGAAAAAGCAGGGGGAAGTTGATGCGGCGACCGCAGGGTCAAAGGCCGATGCACTTTCCCATTACGGCGCAGGAAAGGTTTACAGCCTTAACGGACAGATGCAGTTTGACAATGTTTCATCATGGCTCGTGGAAACTTACAAGGCTGGCGGATACGACTACCTGTTCGTGGCTTCAACAATCCTGGGAAGGGAAGTTGCGGGTGCAGCAAGCCAGGCTCTTGGCGCAGGCATAATACCAGAGATTACGGAATTCCAGGCCGGCCAGTCAAATGCCCATACAAAGAGGTATTTCCTTGGAGGCAAGACTGTCCTGGAAGAGGAATCGGATTCAAAGGTCTTCACATTCGCCCCCGGGATAATGGATGCTGAGAAGGTCGATTCCCAGTCTCCGGTAACACCTGCAGAGCTCAAGCAGTCTGCTGTCACTGTTGTTAGTGTTGAGGAGAAGCAATCAAGCGGAGTGAACCTGGAGAAAGCCAAGGTCATTGTGAGCATTGGCAGGGGAGTTGGAAAGAAGGAGAATATTGCCCAGGTTGAACCATTAGTGAAGGCTGTCAATGGGGAACTTGCAGGCTCAAGGCCTGTTTGCCTGGATTACCAGTGGCTAAGTGATGAACGCCAGGTTGGAATATCAGGGAAGAAAGTCAGGCCAAACCTCTACATTGCTGTGGGAATATCAGGGCAGATCCAGCATATAGCTGGAATGAGGGGATCAAAGGTCGTCATTGCCCTGAACAAGGACAAGTCCGCCCCTATTTTTGACGAATCTGACTACGGAATTGTCGGGGACCTCTTCCAGGTAATTCCCAAACTGGTCAAGGCCCTTGGGGCCTGACCCTATGCCAATTTTCACCTTTTAAATTCCAAATGAAATATACCCGATCTTTCCAAAAAAATTATTTTAGTTGCAAGCTTTATGAATAGTATGCTGTTGTTACAGCAAAACTGAAGGCTTGGTGTAAGTTATGTATGTATTCTCGATCATTGTTCTGATAGGGCTTTTATTGTCTGCAGGATTCTTCCTGTACACAATTTACAGGCTTCTCTGGAATGCCGTAAAGATACCTGAGAAGAAGCCGGGCCTGAAACTGCAGCTAGGAAGGCGAATTTACCTTGTCATAAGGAATGTGTTCCTCCAGGCAAAGCTCTTCAAGGACCTTGGAGGAGGCATAATGCATGCCCTGATGTTCTGGGCATTCATTGCATTTGCCTCATACTCCAGCGACTTCTTTGTCAGTGCCATCTTCCCCGGCACCAACCTGCTTTCAGGAACTTTCGAACAGGTTGCGTTCTTCACCGTAGACATATTTGCAATCATCGCGCTTCTGGATGTTGTTTATGCCTTCATAAGGAGATGGGGTATCAAGATCAAGAGGTATCAGGGATACAACGGCTTTGAGGCCTGGTTTATCCTTTCGCTGGTTGGTATCCTCATGGCAACTTACTACGTGCTTTCCGTCCTGAGATTAGACGGAGTATCTGCAAACATTCCCGGCAGCATTGGCGAGAACCTTGCAGCCGCAAACACCCCAGTAAGCTATGCACTTGCATCCGTGCTGCCAAAGGTTTCAGCCACCACGGGATATTACATCTACTGGACTGCTTTCACCATCCACGCTGCAGATTTCATAATTTTCCTTGCATACATACCCACTTCCAAGCACCTTCACCTCTTTGCTGCACCATTCAACGTCCTTTTTGCAAAGGAAGACCAGGCAATCCTGAAGCCCATTGATTTTGAAAAGGAAACAAGGTTTGGCGCAACTGACATAAGGGATTTTGACTGGAAGGACTACTTTGACTTCTATGCCTGCACTGAATGTGGAAGGTGCACAGCCAACTGTCCTGCAAACTTGACGGGAAAGACCCTTTCTCCGAGAGATATAATATGGGATATCCGTGAAGTTGTAGTGGCCCAGGGGACTGAGTACAGGACCAGGGGCGGCGATAGGGACCAGGTATTCAAGACTGTGATTGGGGAGCCAATCCTGGAGAAGGATCTCTGGTCATGTACCACATGCATGGCATGCGTTGAACAGTGCCCTGTGATGATCGACCATGTATCCAAGATTGTTGACATGAGGAGATCGCTGGTGCTGAACCAGGGCAAGGCACCAAGGGAAGTCATAGATCTGACAAGGAACATAGAGCAGTACGGAAGCCCTTACACCATTGACCCGTCAACCAGGGCAGACTGGGCCGCGGGCCTGGATGTTGTGGACCTTTCCAAGACTCCTGATGCCCAGTATGATGTGCTCTACTGGGTCGGGTGTGTTGCAAGCTTTGATAAGCGGAACCAGGAGATTGCCAAGTCTGTCACTAAGATCCTCAAAAAGGCAGGCGTAAACTTCGCCATCCTTGGCTCTCAGGAGAAGTGCACTGGTGACCCTGCCAGGAGAACAGGGAATGAATATCTTGCAGATATGATGATCAAGGGAAATGTTGAGACGCTCAAGGCAAACCGCGTACAGAAAGTGATCACAAGCTGCGCCCATTGCTTCAATTCCCTAAAGAATGAATACAAGGACTTTGGTATCGAACTTGAAGTGCACCACCACACTGAATTCATCAACCGCCTTATCTCAGACAAGAAACTCAGCGTGAAGTCCCTTGATTCTGACACTCTGGAGAAATACACATACCATGACCCCTGCTATGTGGGAAGATACAACAAGCTGTACGAAGAGCCAAGGGATGTTGTAAAGAGCTTCGCGGCCAACTACGAGGAGATGGAGATGAACAAGAGCAAGTCACTATGCTGCGGCGCAGGTGGAGGCAGGCTCTGGATGGAGGAAAAGGAAGGCACCCTCATCTCACACAAGAGGATTGAGCAGGCTGACAAGGTCAATGCAACCACCGTTGTTACGGCCTGCCCCTACTGCATGACAATGCTTGATGATGCCAGAAAGACCACTGGCAGGGAGGATAAGATGAAGATCCAGGACGTGTCTGAGCTCATCGCAGGCAGGATTGATTGATATTTTTAAAACACCAATTTTTAAAATTTGGCAGGGAAGCTCTTTTAAATTTCCCTGTCCACACTTTCCCTTTTCAGGTGTCGCTTGGAAAACAATCCTCCAAAGTCTATGAATCCAATCCAGAGCAGGAGTATCCCTATGAATTCAGCAAGATACAGGAATGCTGGGAATGAGGCTATATAGAGGGTGCCTGCGGCACTGACCACAATTACACCGATGATAATACTGACCAGCCTGAGGACCCTTGTCTTCCTGTATGATATTATGGAAACAACCACCAGTATTATGGCAGCTGGAAATGCGAGAAGAGAAGAGCCAATGGTAACCAGGAGGGGAAGAGGCCCGTATACAACCCCATTCAAAAGCAGGTTCCCTATGTCTGAAACTGCAAGGGCAATTACGAGGAAAACTGTCGTGGCCAGGCTGTACACAACGTATGAAACCATGGCCAGCCTTTTCTGGAGCAGGGCCATGGATCCCATTGCTAGCAGTTCCACCAGGAATGCTACAAGGAACAGGTATGCCTTGATGAGAATGGAATCATATATTCCAAAGGAAAATACGACCTCCATGGCAACGCTGAATGAAAATGCCCACATCCCGGAAGACCACATGGCAAGGCTGATGGTGCGTTTCCTGAGATAATCTGATGTGAGAAGAACTGCGAGCATTGCACTCAGTATCAATATGACAAGTGTAGTTGCTGCCACTTCGGTATTTATCTGAATCACCTTACATTCTGAAACTGTACCTCTTATGGCGAACATCGTCATAATGGTATACTACTCTGAAAAGACATGGATTATAAAAATTGGGCACCCATTATATTAGGTGTGTTTTGACAAAAAAATTACAGTTCTATGTGTCCCTGGGGTACCCTGATGCGAGAATCCTTTTCCATTGTTTCGTTGAGGTATCTCTCAGTCTTTGAGGTCAGATGCACCGGAACGAGTATCTTGCTGCCTGACTCGCTGAACACTCTCAAGGCATCACTCACAGTGGAATGTTTCCAGAAATCTGCCCACTGCCTGTCGGAATCAAGGTATGTCATCTCATGCAGCAGGACATCAGCCTTCTCGGCGCCTTTGGAAACATTCTCTGAGTATGATGTGTCTCCTGAATAGAATAAGACCTTTCCGCCTATCTCCAGCCTGAAGCCTATGTCCCTGATTAAATGGTTTGCCACGAACCCTGTGGCATTGTCGTATTTTTCCTCATGGTATTCTGCAAATATCTCGAATGCCTCAGGAGTGTGCAGCAATTCCAGGAGAGATTTTGTGTTGTTGCCTATTCCCCTGGGTCCGACGATATGGACTGGTTCCCTGCACTGGTGGATAGCACGGTACCACAGCAGTTCCGGAAGGCCAGCGTAGTGGTCCAGGTGCATGTGGCTGATGAAGATTGTGTCAATGCCGCATGGATCAACGCGCATCTCCAGAAGGGATTCGATGGAGTGAGGGCCGAAGTCCATGGCTATGCTGCCATCAAGCAGAAGCGATATGTTCCTTTTTGAGGCAGTGATGTTGGAACTCCAGTTTCCCATGAACCTCAGGCTTGCCATCAGTTATTCTCCGTCAGTTCCTCCAGGCTCTTTCCCCTTGTCTCAATGCCCAGCACCAGTGTTACCACGAGGCCGATAACCGAAAACGCAAAGAAGAAGAGCAAACCAGATCCCAGGCCGGCTATGGCCACAATTGCAGGGAATGCTGTGAGGCCCAGTATGGCGCCAATCCTGCTCACAGATGTGCCGAACCCCTGCCCGGTTGCCCTTATGGATGTGGGGAACACTTCCTGCGGATATACGAAGTCTGTGCCTCCCGGCCCCATTGTCTGTGTAACCTCGAACACTATGAAAAGTGCCACTATAGCTGCTGCGACACCACCATCTGTGAATGCGGACTTGGGAACAAGAAGCGCAATTATACCGAGGAAGAGCAGGGAGACCGCCATTCCGGCAAATCCCAATGCTGTGATCTTCTTTCTTCCCAGCCTGTCAATGAATGCAATGCAGAGGAAGCTGCCAAAAACAGCGAATACCGCGAACACAGCGCTTCCGAGGACTGCAAGGTTCTTGGTCAGTCCGAAGATTTCCAGTATTGTCGGGTTGAACAGGCCAATTCCATAAAAAGCGACATCGTATGAGAACCAGAAAATGGAAACGAATAGCGTTGCCCTTATGTTCTTCTTTGAGAAGAGTTCCATGAATGATGATTTCTGCTGGGAAACCTTGTGCTCATTTGAACTGCCGGAAATGAATTGTTCTACATTCTTCGCCTCTTCACTTTTTCCAACATGGGCCAGCCACCTTGCGCTCTCAGGAACGGAAACCCTGAATATGAGCACTATCACTGCGGGAATGATGCCCAATGCGAACATGTATCTCCATGCCTCGGTTCCCAGTGGAAGGAGGAGGAACCCGATGGTATACGCCACCGCCGATCCAACCCACCATGCTGAAACGTTAACTGCGAGAAGCCTTCCCCTGCTCTTCACAGGTGAGAATTCAGAGATGATTGTTGTGCTGATTGCGTAGTCTGCCCCAATGGCCAGGCCAAGTATCAGCCTGAAAACAAACAGTGTGGTGAAGTTGAATGAGGCAAAGGCAATGAGCGCTGTGAAAACTATGAAGATTACCATGTCCCAGATATACATGAATTTCCTGCCTCGGATATCGGTTATGTAACCGAATATTACAGCTCCAAACAGCATTCCTATTGTGGTTGAGGCAGCCATCAAACCCTTTCCCAGAGGTGTATTTACATATGAGAACCCTGAGAGGGTGGAAATAATCACCAGTGCAACGCCTATGATGGAAATGTCATATCCATCCAGGAATACACCTGCAGCAGAGAGGGCAGTGATCTTGTAATGAATGCCCGTCGTCTTGGCCGTGTCAAGGGAGGAGAATCCACCCTTAGGTGTCTTTTGATCAGACATGGTGATTCATAATTTATGGATATATGAGACTTTGGCGTTAATTCTATTTAGTGCATGGTTGCATCAATATAGGAACCAATATTTTCCGTTTATTTCCTTATTACGGCGTATGGCATTTGTTCCTGGAACTAATTAGGGCTGCAGAAATGAAATGTTTTTGGTTGGCTGTAAAGTCAAATTTAAAATTTACTTGTGTGCGGCTATACCTTTTCCAGTTGCCAGGAGCATGTTTTCACCTGAGCTTTCCTCAAGGTCAAGCCTCTTTGGCTCTGGAAGAAGTAATACTGTAAGCAAAAGGCCCATAAGCGATAGGCCTGCAAGCACCACAAACAGGCCCGATTCTGATATTACCCCTATTATGGCGACGTTAAGCAGAGTCCCCACGAAAGCTCCGATTTTTCCGCCCGCTGCTGATGCTCCGCTCCCGAATCCCCTGACCTTGGTTGGAAATACCTCTGGCGGGTAGATGAATGTGGTAACATTTGGCCCGAATTCTATGAAGAAGTAGCTGAGGCCGTACAATGCCAGGAAGTCGAACAGGTATGCCGGTGACAGGAGCTGGTGGTAAACCCCAAGTATCCCGAATGTAATTGTCATGGCAAGGAATCCAATGGTCTGGATCGTCTTCCTTCCTATCCTGTCGATGGTGAAAGTTGCAATCCAGTATCCCGGGAATGCTGCAATCCCGAATATGAGCGCAGAGTAAGTTGTTGTTTCTATGAGGTGATGCAGGCCACTAACCGACGCAGGGACAAGTGCACCAAGCATTGTGTTGGACATGATGGAGTTGCCGTAAAGTGCCCAGTCCATGAGGAACCAGGAACCAGCTGTTCCTAGGAGTGTAAGTGCAAATTTCCTGTTCTTGAGTATCTCTACCCAGGACTGCTTTACAACTTCATTGTCTGCAACTGCATTTGCCCTAATCCCAGTAAGCTTGTTCCAGTTTCTGGCTGCCGTGGCCGAGTCTCCCCTTACCCTGAGCGCATATCTCGGGGTCTCAGGCAGGGTCCTCCTGTAGTATATCACGATCAGGGCAGGTATGGCACCGAATGCAAGGAGAAGCTTCCATATTAGGCCAAGACTCATTCCTGAATAGATGAGGCCTAGTGATATGAGCGGGCCTGCGAGCAGGCCAAGAGACTGCATGGAGAAGACCATTCCAATGAGCTTCCCCCTGCTCTGTGTGTTTGAGTATTCAGCCATTATTGTTGAGCTTGTTGCGTAGTCCCCGCCGATTCCGATGCCCAGTATGAATCTCCAGGCTATGAGTATGTAGACTCCATTTGCGGGTGTAAGGAAGGCACTTCCAAGGGCACCGATGATCAATATGAGGAGCTCTATGCCATAAATGGCTTTTCTGCCAAGCTTGTCAATAAGCCTGCCGAATATCAGTGCACCAATTACTGCTGAGAGAAGTGCTGTTGAATCTAGAAGCGAGGTCTGAAAAGTGGTTAAGCTGTTCCAGCCAGATAATACAAGAAGGCTGGTAACGACGCCGATAATGAACAGGTCATAGGCGTCTGTAAAGAATCCCAGGCCCGTGACTATCCACGTCTTGTAATGGAAATTGCTCAGTTTTGCGCTGTTTACCGAACTGAGCAGGTCAGGACTTGATCCTTCATGGTGGTTCTGGTTTTCACCCATAGTTCTAAAGTGTTCCATTTGTCATATATTTGAAATATAGAGGGAAAATACTACTCTATATTCTATATAGAAAGGAAGGACACACCTCTGTTTTCCCCATGCATGAAGTTGTGTACGCACTCGTACAAGTTTCTGCTGAGGCAGTACTGCCTGTAATTTAGCAATAGGTCAAGTTCATATAGCATAACCATGTCTGAAGTTGTGCAATACCAAAGGTCATGAAAGTGGATCATGAATTCTTCCTTCCGGGGGAAGGCCTGTCCCTTACAGGCGGAGAGTTGATCCTGGCCGTAACAAGGATTTACAGCGGAAGCTTTGGAACCAACCCTGATCTTGCAAGATTAAACCTTCTGCTTTTCCTCATTGAAGGGGATGGAGGAATTGCATCAAACCTCCTGTACACTAACACCCCATATGGCCCGAAATCAACCTATATTGAAGCATTCATATCCGGTAACCCGGAACTGGCCAGGAAGAGGTCCTATGGGAAAAAAGCCGCCAATCCCAGGCTGGATCCAGACTTGAGGAAGAGAGTAGAACTCACAGTCGAGGGAGCAAAACTTGCAGAAAGGGCCATTGCCAGCCTGAGTGCGAGGGAAACTAAGAAAATATCCCAGATCCTGTCCAAGTGGGGCAGGGAGAAGCACTCAGAGATTCTCATGTACCTTTGCATGTTCTATGGGGATTTCTGTTCTGAAATAAGCACAGGGACTGACCAGGCAGAAGAAAAAGAATAAGCCGCCTGTTTTCCTGATTGCACCCAATGGAAAACTGGAGGCAATAATAGGCAGAAATTTGTCATCGTTATTACTCATATTTTAGTTATCTCTTATCGATATACTTGAATATATTTTCAACATTTAGAACGGTGAGACCAGAATACATAAAGGTGAAAATACCCTCCGGGGAGTCCTACCTTCGCATTAAGAAGACGCTCAGGGACAGGACGCTTTACACGGTGTGCGAGGAGGCAAAGTGCCCAAACGTTTCAGAATGCTGGGAGAGCGGCACTGCAACCTTTATGATAATGGGAAGCAACTGTTCCAGGGGCTGCAGATTCTGTGGCGTTACCCATGGGCACATGCTTCCACTTGATCCGGATGAGCCTTCCAAGGTTGTGCAGTCAGCAAAGATCATGGGCCTCACATATGTTGTGGTTACATCAGTGGACAGGGATGACCTTCCTGATCAGGGCGCGGAACACTTCGCCACTGTCCTCAGGGAGTTGAAACAGTCTGGCCCACTTGTGGAAGTACTTATCCCGGATTTCAGGGGTGAAAAGAGCCTCGTTGATCTAATTATCAGGGAAAAGCCGGCTGTGCTGGCCCACAACATCGAGACTGTGAGGAGGCTTACCCCAACAGTCAGGGACACCAGGGCAGGCTATGACCAGTCCCTGGAAGTTTTAAGGTACATAAAGCAACAGAACCCCAACCAGCTGACAAAATCATCGCTCATGCTTGGGTTAGGTGAATCGGATGATGAAGTGGTACAGGCCCTGAGGGACCTCAGGGAAGCAAATGTTGACATTGTTACAATCGGCCAGTATCTCAGGCCAACGAAAATGCAATTACCTGTTGTTGAATATACCCAAATAGATAGGTTTAAAAACCTAGAGGATTTGGCTTACTCGCTCGGATTCTCCTTCGTGGCATCCGGGCCACTTGTCAGAACCTCTTACAGGGCTGCAGAAGCCTGGGCAAAGAGGAGGATTAAAAATGACTGAAATGGTAAACGAGCAAACTGAAAGGGAGAGGCATATTAGGGCCTATGGGGCCATGATCCTCTCAAGAACGCTTGACAGAAAGATTATTACGGCCCAGAGGCAGGGGAGAGTAGGATTCTACACCCCATCCATGGGACAGGAAGCAGGCCAGATCGGCCTCTCAATGGCCCTGGACAAGGATGACCTCCTTTTCCAGTACTACAGGGACGTTGCCCTTATGATACACCGGGGTGTCCCCATTGAAACACTCATAAACCAGGTCATGGGAAACAAAGAGGACCTGGCAAAAGGAAGGCAGATGCCAAGCCATTTCCTCGCTGAGGAACAGAATTTCATGTCTGTGCAGAGCCCTGTTGCAACAAACCTCCCTCTTGCAGTTGGAGCCGCATATGCGGTCAAGTACAGGAAGGAGGACAGGATCGTGGTGGCAAGTTTTGGCGAGGGATCGTCATCAACACCTGATTTTCATGCCGCCCTGAACATGGCCGCTGTCTGGAACCTTCCAATCATTTTCTTCTGTGAGAATAACGGCTGGGCAATATCCCTGCCGGTTGAAAAACAGACAAAAGTTGATATCTGGAAAAAGGCAGAGGCTTACGGAATCAAGGGCCTCCACGCAGATGGAAACAGCATTGACGATTCATACAGGGTGGCGAAGGAAGCCGTGGAGCATGTGAGAAGCGGCAAAGGACCTGTGCTCATGGAAGTGAGGTTCTTCAGGATGGGCCCACACTCCACATCCGATGACCCGACGAAGTACCAGACAGATATAGTAAAGGAAGGGGACGAAAGGGACCCTGTTGTTATAAATGAGAGGCTGTTCAAGGAAAAGGGCTACCTCACCGATGAAGTCATAGAGAGGATTAAGGCTGAGAGCATCAGGATCGTGAACGAGAAGTTCGATGCCTGCGAGAAGATTGAAGCACCAGCACCTGAAACCATGTTCCAGGATGTTTATGAGAAGATGCCATGGAACATCAGTGAAGAAATGGAGGAGATCCTATGACCACAATGAACATGGTCCAGGCCATAAATCACACACTGGACATGAAAATGTCCGCAGATGATTCCGTTGTACTGCTTGGAGAAGACATCGGTGTGGATGGAGGAGTGTTCAGGGTAACAGAGGGGCTCCAGAAAAAATACGGGCAGGAGAGGGTCATGGATACACCCCTTGTAGAACTTGGGATTGTCGGGGCTGCCATAGGGATGGCAATTAATGGCTTGAGGCCGGTCCCGGAAATACAGTTCCAGGATTTCATATACACCGCTTTCGACCAGATAATCAACCAGATGGCAAAGATGAGGTACAGGACCGCGGGAAGGCTTCCCCTCCCCCTTGTTCTCAGGACTCCCTACGGAGGAGGAGTCAGGGGAGGGATCTACCATTCGCAGAGTGGGGAGTCATATTTTGTCCATACCGCAGGGCTCACAGTTGTTACGCCGTCAAACCCTTACGATGCAAAGGGGCTCCTGTCTTCGAGTATGGACATGAACGACCCGGTCATCTTCATGGAGCCAAAGAGGCTGTACAGGGCTGCAAAGGCAGAAGTTCCGGAAGAGGATTACAGGGAGGAGATTGGCAAGGCGAAACTTGTGCACGAGGGAGACAAGATGACAATCATTACATATGGATCAATGGTCCCCACGGTGCTTTCCACCGTGCAGAAGAACAACCTGGATGCAGATGTCCTTGACCTGAGGACTCTCCTGCCAATTGACGTGGATTCCATTGAAGCATCAGTGAAGAAGACGGGAAGGGTTATGATAGTGCATGAAGCGCCAAGGACACTTGGCATGGGGGCAGAGATATCAGCACTCATCTCGGAGAGGATGATCGAATATCTCTATGCGCCGATCATCAGGGTAACAGGGCCGGATACGCCAATTCCATACAGGCTTGAGGAATACTACCTACCAAACGAGAAGAGAATTGCAGAAGCGGCAGAAAAAATACTTAATTTCAGGTGAGCAGATGTTCGAATTCAAATTACCGGATATTGGAGAAGGAGTCTCAGAAGGCGAGATTGTAAAGTGGCATGTCAAGCCCGGGGATTCCATAGAAGTTGACCAGGAAATGGTTGAAGTCATGACCGACAAGGTCACGGTACAGATTCCGTCTCCTGTCAGGGGCACTGTAAGAGGCATTCTCTTCCAGGAAGGGCAGGTTGTCCAGGTTGGAAGTGTCCTAATAGAGATAGAAACCGAAGGCGGAGAATCCGAACCTCAGAAAGAGCAGCTTCCGCACGAAGTAAAGGTTGAAAACGTTCCAGTGCCGGAGGAGCCTCCAAGGGGCGTTGTGAAAACATTGACTGGCCTGGTGCTTGCATCACCTGCAGTAAGGAGAATTGCAAGGGAGAAGGGCATCGACATGACCAGGATCAGGGGCACTGGAGACCATGGAAGGGTAACATTAGAAGACCTTGAGAATTACAGGCCAGTTGAGGAGAAACCAGTCCCGGTGACCGAACCTGTACCGGAGGTGAAGGTGTCTGCGCCACCTGCTCACACTGCTGTCCAAAGTGCAGATGATGAGATACTGGAGCCACGTGGCCTCAGAAGGCTCATCTTCGAGAAAATGACCAAATCCAAGCAGATCATACCACATTTCACTGTTGTGGAAGAGGTTGACCTCACTAGAGTTGGGCAGACTATAACCGCGCTTTCGAAGGTAGATGCGAAGGTTACTTTCACTGCATTCTTTATAAAGGCAAGTGCAGCAGCGCTGAAGGAATACCCGTACCTCAATGCAATCTATAACGAGAATGCAAAGAATTACACCCTCAGGAAAACCTACAACATCGGTATTGCGGTTGATACACCGGACGGGCTGACCGTCCCTGTCCTCATGAATGCGGACCAGAAGAGCATAACTCAGGTTGCGGAAGAACTCTCAGATCTCGCCTCAAGGGCAAGAAAGGGGCAGCTCAAGCTGAATGAAGTGCAGAATGCAACTTTCACGGTTTCCAACGTGGGCACTATCGGGGGAATCGTCTCAACTCCAATAATCAACTTCCCTGAGGTTGCGATACTTGGCGTCCACAGGATCTTGAAGACGGGAGAGGGCACATCTGAAAGATTGAAGACAAACCTCTCACTTTCATGTGACCACAGGCTCATAGACGGTGCAATGGGAACAAGATTTCTTGTTAGGCTCAAGGAATTCCTGGAGAACCCCGAAATACTATTACTGAGGTGAATTATGGATTTCGATGCAATTATAATCGGAGCTGGCCCGGGAGGCTACTCCACAGCGATCAGGCTTGGACAGAAAGGCAAGAAGGTAATGCTTGTTGAAAAGGACAAGGTGGGCGGAGAATGCCTCAACTATGGTTGCATACCTTCTAAGGCCCTCATAGAGCTTTCCCACTCAGTTTCACATCTGAGGGAACTCCCCGGTGTGGATATGTCACTGAACCTCAATATGGAAGAGTGGCAGCAATGGAAATGGTCCATGATCCAGAAACTTACCGGTGGAGTTGAGACACTATGCAAGAACTATGGCGTTCAGGTGGAGAAAGGGGAAGCCCGCATCGTGGATAAAAACACAGTCTCAGTGAATGGAAGCAATTATACCTGCCACAACATGGTCATTGCCACAGGATCTGTTCCTGTGCGGTTCGATTCCATGAAGGAAGTCCTGTTTAACAGGGAGATGCTAGATGTGAAGGAGATCCCTCAGGATCTTGTCATCATCGGCGGAGGGTACATAGGGGTTGAACTTGGAACAGCATTTGCAAAGCTTGGATCGCATGTTACCATTGTGGAAATGATGGAGGGAATACTCCCAGGTGTTGACAGGGAACTTGTGAGGCACGTGGAAAGGCGCCTGAGGGATCTCAATGTGAGAGTCCTTACATCCACCAAGGTAGCATCGGTTGAGAAAACCGACAGGTTCGTTGTGAAGATCGAGAACGGCGAAGCCGTGAATGCAGATTCAGTTCTCCTCACGGTAGGCAGGAGACCAAACGTAAATGGATTCGGGCTTGAGAACCTTGGGCTTGAGATGGACCATGGTTTCATAAAGACAGATTCCCGGAAGAGAACAAGCGTAGAGGGTGTCTATGCAGTTGGCGATGTTTCAGGGCAGCCCATGCTGGCACACAAGGCATTCTACGACGCTGATGTGGCTGCAGACAACATTGCCGGAGGGAACTCAGAGGTTGAGTACAGGGCCATGCCATATGTGATCTATTCCGATCCAGAGATATCATATACGGGAAAGCTGGAAGGACAGTTTTCATCATTTCCCACAGGCGCAAACGGCAGGTCCCTTGGGATGAATAACCGCCTAGGCACATACAGGCTCTACTACGACGAGAAAGGCTTTGTTACAGGCGCCGGAATTGTTGCACCACATTCCTCGGAGCTCATCAGTGAAGTGTCGCTGGCAATAGAAGCTGGACTTATGGCCATGGACATAGGGCTCACAATACACCCGCACCCCACAATATCAGAGGGCCTTAAGGAAGCTGCCGAAGGTGCATATGGGCTACCGCTACACTTCAAACCTCGCAACTGACCTTGGAAAGATCTCTTTCCAGGACGCGTACAGGCTGCAGAAGCATCTCCTGAGCCTGGTCAGGGACGGCAACAGGAGGGGCTTCCTCCTTTTTCTTGAACACGAACCGGTATACACGCTGGGCCGGAAGCCCATAGAGGAGAATTACAGGGGCGTTGAAACCGTGCAGACAGAGAGGGGTGGAGATGTCACCTACCATGGACCAGGTCAGAAAGTCATCTATCCTGTTGTGGACATCAGCGAAAACGGAAATATTGATGTGAGAGGCTTTGTGCACTTCGTCGAGAATGCCGTCATAAAAATTCTGGATCAGGCAGGCTATACCGCAAGCGTTGGCGATGAGCCGGGAATCTGGGTTAAAACAGAAACTGGAGAAAGAAAGGTTGCCTCAATTGGAATGGCCATTGACCATGGAATTAGCTTTCATGGCATCTCCATAAATACATCCAGAGAAGTGCTTTCAGGATTCAAGAGCATCCGGCCTTGCGGCCTGGATCCCACGGTGATGGGCTATGCTGATTTGAGGGATGAAACAATAATTCAGGGATTCCTGAAGGAATTTTCGGGAAGATTTGGTGAGTTTGCCTTATTGGATCGGGATTCCTTCATGAAGGAAGTATCATTGAGATTTTGAAGGCGGCCTGATATCCCAAATCTCTTCCTTCACGGACATTCTTTTGTTGGATGCAAGTGCCATCATGAAAAGTACCGAAGAAAGCCTGTTTGCGTATGAAAGCACATCAGGGAAAATTCCAAGCAGTTCCTTTCCCGATACCACCATCCTTTCATACCGCCTGCAGACCGTCCTTGCAACATGAAGGTACGCTGCCTCTTCAGAACCCCCCTGGATGACGAAGAGGTGGATTGGGCCAACTTCCTTCCTGTAGTATTCAACCCTTTCCTCCAGCCATTTTGTGTCTGCCCCAGTGAGGTTCCTCCCTGTTCCAGCCTTTATAATGTGCTCTCCCATGGTGAATATGTCCCTCTGTACCCTTGCGAGATCATCCTTCATGTCGTTCCAGGTAACCTTTGCACGGGCCAGGCCTATGAATGAGTTCAGCTCGTCGTTGGTTCCCTCCAGCTCAACCAGAAGGGAATCCTTGCTCAGCCTTTCTCCGCGGCCTGTATCTGTTTCGCCTTTGTCACCACGCCGTGTATACATGAATTTGGTAGCCCGTCAATGAGATTAAAGTTAACGAGAGAACCTAATTAGAAACAACTATAATTTGCGGGATTGGGAAATCTTATCTATCAGTCTAAAATGATTATCCTGATGACACTCAACCGGGAGGATTACCTTTTGGTGATCTGGGAGTTCCTCGAATCCTTTGACAGGATTTCCGAGAAGGAGCTTGCCAACAGGCTCAGGATCAGCCCTCCCACTGCATATGAGTACCTCACAAAACTCTCGGAAGAAGGCCTCATAAAGAAGGACGGAAAGAAGATCTCCTTCACTACTGTTGGAAGGAACACTGCCAGGGAACTTGTGAGAATGCACAGGATCGCTGAGGTGTTTGCTTACAATTTTCTCGAAATACCTTGGGAAGAAACTCATGCATCAGTCATGGAACTTGAGCACATCTTCAGCGGGAAGAGAGGTGAGATCCTTTTCAAGAATCTCGGCAAACCCGAAACATGTCCCCATGGCAACCCCATTGACCCGGAGGTCAGGTACAAGGAGGTCCCCCTCATGCTGGCAGATGACGGCCAGTACACCGTAAAGAGGGTTGTTTTCGAGGATGAGGCACTCCTCAAGAATCTGGCATCGATTAACGCACTTCCGGGAACTCTCTTAAACGTTCACAGGGGTGATACCCTCGAGGTGGACAATGAAAATGGGACTCTCAAAGTACCGCATACAGTTTCAATGTCACTTAGGCTATCCAGGTAGTCATTTCTCGGCAGTATCAATTATTAAATTTTTGTCACATTGTTCAAGTGGACTTTATTGCTAGGTCGTGCCTAAAACGGCAAATGTTTTTCTTCTAGGTTATTATAAAACCGGGATGGCAGATCACAATATGCTAAGGGAAAAACTGTCTGCCACAAACAGGTACAGGCGGTTGGTAGACCTCAGGAGGGAGGTCCAGTCCTCGAGAGGAACCATGCCCTTCAGCATATATGCAGAGCTTGAAAACAGGGTGGATGAAAAGATCAGGACATTCGACTACCCGATGTGTGATCAGGCCAGGATAACAATACTTTTCTCAAACGGGCTGGCCATGGAGCTTGAGCCAGATGAGTGCATTTCTGCGATGAAGACAGAGATGAGACTCTCCTCATATATCTTCAGCAAATACCCCTCCGCTGTTGACTACAACATTGACACAGTAGGGGTGGTTGGAACCTACGGCAGGAAGAATGTAGACAAGGAGGGAGCCAAAGAGGAACAGGTTAGGAGTAGCCCACTTCGAGACATGAGTGATGGCAGGAGCCTGCAGACCAAGGTAGATCTCCTTGTAACAAAGATAGATCGCCTGGAGAAGATGTATAATGAAACAATACCAAAGATAACCAGGGGACTTGACGATCTCAAGGAGAAAATGGATTTCCTCTACAAGAAGATGATAGAGGAGAAAAAATAGCTTTTTGCAATTGGAATTTCAGCGCATTCCGGAAAGGAATGGATTATTTTTCAGTTCGCTTTTGATGGTTGTCACGGGACCGTGTCCCGGAAATACTTGTAAATTCCTGTCCAGCTTTGCGATTTTCTTCAAAGATTTTTCCATCTCTTCCATGGAACCGCCAATGTCAGTTCTTCCTATTGTGCCCTGGAACAGGACATCGCCAGTGAAGAAGAGCGGTGCCGCAATGACGCCGATGCTCCCCTTTGTGTGCCCTGGAAGCGAAATAACCCTGATCTCTGATTTTCCAAGGGAAATTTTGTCCCCGTCTTGCAGAACCCGGTCAGGAGCAAATGGCTCCATTACCTTACCCATGTACCTTTCCGAGACGGAATACGACCATTCTAAGATGGAATCTTCATCTTTTCCAATCATAAGCTGGGAGCCAAGCTCCCGCTTGAATTCCATTGCATCAAAAATGTGATCGAAATGGCCATGGGTCATGATGAATGCTTTGACTTTAACCCCATCAAGAGAGAGTTTTCCAATTATTTCATTGTGGTCCGCCCCTGAATCAATGATCACAGCTTCACCTCCTGATGAAATAAGGTAGGTGTTGGTTTGAAGAGGACCCGCTGTAATTTTTTCCAGCCTGAATTCCCCGAACTCCTTCATGAAGGCTCCAGCGTGAATTCAACCCTTTTATTCCTCTTGCCCTTGCTCTGTATCTTGCTTAGAACCAGTTTTCCGATCTCCATTGTATTGCTGACGTGAGTGCCGCCGTCAGCCTGCTCATCCAGATCGTCGATGACGATGAGCCTCACGGTATCCAGTGAGTTGATGAGTTGCCGTCCAGGTTCCGTTCTGGCAAGGTTTTCCATCTTCAAGGCCTCATTCCTGGATATTTCTTTCTGGTAGACCCTGTGGCCTTCCCCGATGAACTGGTTGCAGTCCTGCAGGATACTTTCAACTATTTCCCTGCTGAATTCCTGCATGTCCATGTCAATCCTTGCACGGTCCTCGTAAATCTGCCCACCTGTAAGCAGGCCCTGGTCACCGTGCCTCTTTGTCACGATTCCGTCCATGACATGAATGGCTGAATGGTACCTCATGAGCTTGTAGCGCCTGTCCCAGTCTATTTTGCCATGGACCTTCTCCCCTGCCGTTATTCCTTTGTTATCTTCAACCACATGGATAACATCCTCGCCTCTTTTCATAACATCCGCCACCTTCAGTTCCCCAGAACTGAATGCAATGGTACCAGTATCATTGGGCTGTCCACCTCCAGTTGCATAGAATGCTGTCCTGTCTAGCACAACTTCATTTCCCTCCACGGAAATTACAGTTGCGTCAAATTCCTTTAGTGTCATATCCTTCCAGAATAGTTTCTCAGTCACCATGCCTCACAAGAAGTCCATACTTACAGGTTAAAAAATGTTGCACAACTGCTCAGTGTTTATTGCATTTTGGTCGACAAAAGAGAAAAAGGGTGTGGATGGTTAAACTTTAGCTTGACTCCTTGAGGTTTGAAACATTAATCATACCATCAAGGGTCGTCTGTGAGGTTATTTTAAGTGAATACCGTTTGACCCATGCTTATCCGTTAGTTACATTAAGGGTGACTGTGAAGGCTGAAGTGCCTGATACTTCAAAAACACACTCTCATTGTAATTTCCACGGGGTAGGTTTATTTGATCCATATAGGCTGGGAGGATGTCTCCGCTTGACTGGCTTCCATAGAACTGCAACATATCCTATACCTGTGCTACCCGTCGGTGTCTGTAAATATTTGTAATTACAATAATTTGAATTGTTTCTGAAGGGTGAAATCAGGACATTCAAGTAGAATTCAGACCCATATTGTAAGGTCCCAGATTCTGTTCACCTCAGAAAGGTTGTTGACAGAGGAATTTACCTGAAAGCTTGGTATGAAACTTATCTCGCTATAGGACAGAAAAAATAAATAGAAATTTGGGGTTTGATTGGATTTGTTTCAAAGATTCGGGGCATTCAATAATGTTGATCAATCATGCCGGACAACTGGGTAAGTGATTTTCCAATTTCTGTTGCAGCCCAGTCACTGTGTCCGTTTGATGGCAGGCCCCTATAAATTAGGTTTATCTTTGTCCAATCCTGGAAAGGCTCAAATGTTATTTCGCACAGCCTCTCAGTGGGAATGTCATAATCTAAGTCAAATTCAGGTCCTGAAATCATGTTTCCTTTCTCATCAGCAAAAGAGTTCGTGTAGACCAGCTCTTTTAGAGGGATGATCTTCTTGTAAATGCCTGTAAGGTATTGCACTTTTGACCATGGAGTAACTGACCTGAGAAGATACCTGCCCCCAACCCTTAGATCGTGCTCCAAAAATTCCAACTCTGTGGAACCAACTGGTACTAGACATCGTGCCCACTGTACCTCAATCTTGGGATCGGTGAATGCATTCCATACCATCTCGACAGGTGCATTAAAATTCCACACTATTTCCACATCTTTCAGTCCAACTTCCTTTTCGTTCACTTCTTTGTCAACTCCCATTTTGTTTAAATCTCTTTTTTGTGCTTCAAGGACCCTCTCCAGAGTGTTGAAACTGGTTTCCCACATTTTCCTGACCTGTGTCGTCCACTCTTCAAGTTCTAGTATAGTTTCCGTGTTTAGGCTGTACACCCTATATTGTGCTTTCTTCTCTACTTTCAATATCCCCGATTCCCGCAGTACACTCAAATGCTGCGAGATGGCAGGCTGACTTACACGGAAGTGCTCGTATATTTTTGCCGCAGGTTGTTGGCCTTCATGTGACAAGATCTGAACGATCTCCTGCCTTGTCGGGTCTGCCAATGCACGTAGCAGGTTGTTTACAGAATCAGGTTTCACTCTCTTGGTAGTGGTCATTTAAGTATTTGCTTAATTAAGTACCTGCTTATAACCTTTTGTACAGTATTGCAAGAAGCATTTCAAATGCTTTCAATCTGCCATCTATCACTAGAGCAGAAAATAAATCAAATCTAAATTGCGCCGTAAACAACCATGACGTGATCATGCTTAAGGGAGACAAATTCATGTCTACTCCAAAATATCTCAAGAGGCCACACTTCCTATATGTTGCATGATAGCATTGGTTGGATTCACAACACATTGCAAAGAAGAGTCCTATGCTTATAGTTGGGTCTGGGATGTGGTTAATCAAAACTATAAGTGTGGATCTGGAGGTGTTTGAACCCTCGACCTATGGATTAATAGTCTGACTACTGCTGAATAACCAATATGGCGGTTTCCCCATCATCCTGATTTGATTCGCAACCCTAAATTTGCTATTTCTATTTCCTTTTCTGCGAATTCACGGTCAAAAGTCACGAACTCTTCTGCCTCGAGTATCATGCTTGCGGAAAGATGCAACAAGTCCACTGTCTTCATTCTTACCCTAACCGCGATTTCTATGGCATTGCTGAAGATCCTGTCCATTTCCACTTCCGGGACATCAACATTAATCTCATGCAAATAGTCCACAAAAGCTTCTATTTCATCCTCTCCCAGGCTCGTTGCCCTGGAAAGAACGGATTTCAATTCCAAAACAGCAATCTGGGATGTAACCATTTCACCACTATTTTCAAAAGTCTTCAACGCTCTCGCATGATTGACATCTTTGCTGTTAAGAAATGAAATTATGACGTTAGTATCAATATAATTCACTCTAATCCCGTTCCTTTATTGAAATTTCTGACAAGTCATGAGGCAGGTCCGGAAGTCCCTTTTCTTTCCATTTCCTGATAATGGCTTGACTTTTTTCTTTCCGCTCTATTGTTTTTTTGGCTCCTTGCATTCCATTCTGCATAATCCATCTCAAGGCATCCGCCCTGTTGCTGGCCAGCTTATATTTTATTAATTTGTCAACTAGATCAGAGGTGTTATCATCTATTCTAATGGCGATAACATTTGATACCATGTACTTTCATATGTTTACACAGTATAAATCCTTTCCATATTTGCCAGTGCTTTCATTCCAAAGAAGGCTATATTTGATAGTCCTTCAAAATGCCGGATAATGGGTAAACAAGATTAAATAAGAAACAAAAATGTAGACTTATGCCCCTGATTAAAGACGAGGATAAAAAGTACCTGGAGCAGGAATTTGAAAAACATCTCAAGAATGACATTGACCTTATTGTCTTCACTTCGGATGATGCTGACTGCAAGTACTGCAAGGAATCTGTGCAGCTGGCCGAGGAAGTTTCCCAGACCAGCACCAAGATAAAGCTTTCAGTTCATAATTTTGATAAGGATAAGGAGGTTGCCAAGGAGTATGGAGTGGATAAATTCCCTGCTACCATAGTTGCGAAGCGTGGAGAGAAAGATGGCAGGATTAAGTACTATGGCCTTCCCTCCGGTTACGAATTCGGCTCTCTCATTGAAGACATAAAGAATGTCTCGAAATGGGAAGCAGATGTTTCATCTAAGGCAATTGAAATCCTTAACAAGATCGACAAGCCCGTTACAATTAAGGTATTCGTTACACCAACCTGCCCATACTGCCCCAAGGCTGTTGGAACTGCACACAAGTTCGCTATCCTTAACAAGAACATAACAGGCGAAATGGTTGAATCCCTTGAATTCGACAAAGAAGCTGAAGAGGCAGGCGTTTCATCGGTTCCCCACATTGTCATAAATGGTGAGGTTGAGTTCGTTGGCGCCTATCCGGATGAGCAATTTGCTGAGTACGTTCTGGAAGCTTACAGCCACGCTTAAACCCGCCACAACTTTTTTAATCCCAAAAACCTAATTTTTTTAACGTGAAGACGACCTTTTCAGTACAGAGCGTGAAATAATATGCAACACGTGAATGCACTTTAAATTTCACCGTTATTTTGAAAACTATACCAAATATACATTTTTTGGCACACTAAGAGGCAAATTACTTTACTCCTTACCATCTTTACAGTCATGGGCTCTTTTAGCATAATATCTGAATTAGTGGAAAAAGCCAAGTCAGTGCCAAACCTCAGTGGAGAATTGTCTGGATTCAATAAGTCATTCCAGATCAAGCCATCGGATTCCAACCCGTTCTATGTGGAAATCAAGGATGGAACTATTGACCTGAAAGAAGGGGAAATCCAGGGCGCCAGCGCCACTGTAATGGGCACTGACCAGGTACTGAGCGACATTTTCTCAGGAAAGCAGGATGCGGTAAAGTCCTTCATGACTGGCCAGCTCAAGGTTTCCGGAGACATATTCAGCGCCCAGAAACTCACCAGCATCATGTCCAAGTTCAGGAAGTGAATTCCATGGATATCAAGGAAGTAACTGTAGTTGGCGCAGGGCTGATGGGCCATGGCATTGCAGAGGTAGTGGCACTTGCAGGATTGAAGGTCAACCTTGAGGATGCTTTCCCGGAAGCTCTTGAGAAGGCAAGGGCCTCCATAAGGAACAGCCTGTCCAGGATGGTAAAATCAGGAAAACTCACTCAGGAGCAAGCTGACAAGGTCTTTGCCGGAATGAATTTCACAACTGATCTTAAAGGTGCGGTCAGTTCATCTGACATGATAATCGAGGCCGTCCCTGAAATACCGGACCTGAAGGTGAAGCTTCTCAGGGAAGTATCGCAGAATTGCAGGCAGGATGCCATAATTGCATCCAATACATCCAACATCAGGATCTCCACGCTTGCACAGGAGGTATCCAATCCACAGAGGCTCCTCGGGTTGCATTTCTTCAATCCTCCGGTGGTGTTGAAACTCGTGGAAGTTATCAAGTCCGATAAGACTTCAGATGAGGTATTTGAGGAAACGTACCAGTTTTCCAAGAAAATAGGCAAGACCCCAATCAAGGTGCTCAAAGACACGCCGGGTTTTGTTGTGAACAGGATAAACGCACCTGAGAGCCTGCTCTTCTGCCAGATACTTGACAAGGGACTTGCAAGGCCAGAGGAAGTTGACGCATTTGGTAAATCTCAGGGCCTTCCAATGGGACCCTATGAACTGATGGATTATGTTGGCATAGACACAGTGGTGCACTCTCTCAATTACTACAGGGATGCGCTTGACAAGGAATATGGCAAGTGCAGTTACTTCAACCAGTTCATGGACAGGAAGGAGCTTGGGCTCAAGTCCGGCAAGGGATTCTATGTCTGGGAGAATGGAAAGGCACTGATACCCAAGGCTTCGCCCTCAACAGTAATTGATCTTATGGATGTTCTATCAGTAGAGATCAACGAGTCAGCCAAGATCATCGAGGAAGGGATTGCAAAACCTGCAGACATTGAAATCGGGGTGAAACTTGGAATGAACCGCCCCTTCGGGCCAATTTCTGTTGCAGAAGGCCTGACCAATGCTGAGATCAAGAGGAAGCTCCAGAAACTCTCAGAGAAGTTTGACACAAAGATATTCTACCCCACAAAATCCATTGAGGAGGGCAAACTCAGGGAGCTGCTATCCGGAAAGGTTGCCAGGGAAAAAGATGCACCCGCATCTGAAAAGGCCAGAGAAGTTGGGACTGCACAGGGTTCGGAAGGAGAACCTGTTTCCCTGAGGAAGGATGTTGAAAATAAGGTTGCATACCTGATCCTCTCCAACACCAGAAATAACCTCATCAATTCTGATGTTCTTGAAGGGATTGAGAGGCATCTCAAAGCACTCTGGAACGACAAGGAGATCAATGTTATAGTTCTCAGGGGCGAGGGAAAGAATTTCTCCGCCGGCGCTCAGCTTACGCAGTTCTTCAGCGGACCTATGGATTTTGCTGAGAACGCAAGGCTTGGGGAAAGGACATTCAGGCTTCTGTCTGAGGTTCCAAAGATCACCATTGCCGAGATGAAGGGTCACGTCCTGGGTGGCGGATTTGAACTGTCCACATGGTGTGATATCAGGGTCTCTACTCCGGATGCGATCATAGGATTCCCTGAGGTAACGCTTGGCCTCGTCCCCGGTTGGGGAGGGAGCCAGAGGCTTGCAAAGCTGCTTGGGATGTCCCGTGCAGCCTACCTCATCCTGACAGGCGAGAGATTTGACGGGAAATTTGCCCATGAAGTGGGGCTTGTATCCAAACTGTTTCCTGCTGAATCTATTGAATTAGAAACAGACAGGCTTGCGCAGGATCTTGCAGTGAGGATTGCACCTGTTTCAGCTGCAATGGCAAAGAAACTCATCTACAAGGGGAGTGAAGTTTCTGCAGACAATGGGCTGGAGATGGAGTCCATTGCAATGGGCCTCCTCTACGGCACCGAAGACCTGAAGGAAGGGATATCGGCGTTCCTGCAGAAGAGAAAACCGGATTACAAGGGAAGATGACTCCCTGGACCCTTTATTTTCCCCATATTTCCTATAATTCGATAAAATCCATTGAGCAGTCAACTCATTTCCATGGTTTCAGGGATGGCTCTGCCGTCTAGATTCCAGAAACTTTTCATAAAGCCGAACACCATGGTGAAAACCAGCATCATGGCACCTGAGAAGATGAAGTCCCAAAGGATTCCGGAGGCAGCAATAAGGAAGGCCCCGGCTGCAATTGATGCTGGACTAATTGAAGTGAGGATCCCATCAAGGGCAAAATAGCGTCCTCGCATGTCTTCCGGCACCAGATTGTGTGCAGAAGTGAGCCAGAGGTTTACTGATACTCCAATGCTCATGCCAATGAGGAATCCGAGCGGAAGTGCCACATAAATGGACGGAAATAGACCCATCAGGAGGATGCAGAGTCCATCAGCACCTCCAAAGATTACAATGTTTATTTTCCCTGTGTGCCTGAGGAGATCGATTCTTCCCGGAATGAGCGACCCTGCAACATCACCTGCCGCAAAGGCTGCAAGTAGCAATCCATAAATGAGGGAATCCGCAAAAAGGCCACTGGCCACGTAAACGACGAAGTAAGTGAATGTCATGGACATGAAGAAATTGAAGAATGTTGCAGATAACGTAAGAAGGAAAAATCCCTTCCTGCTCGCCAGCCATCGAAAACCCTCCTTCAGTTCCTTTATCATGGATTCTTCTTTCCCAGAACCTTTCTGTTTTGTTGTTGATCTGCCCCTGTAGAAGGGGAAGAGGAAAATGAAAGATATTGCTGCTGAAATAAGGTAGGCTGCGGTGCTTATGGAGAAACTGGCCACAATCCCAAAGACCACGATGATCCCGCCTGCAAGTGCATTTGCAACTGACCCAAGTGTGCTGTTCACTGCGCGAAATACCCCGTTGGCCCTCGACTGAAGTGACCTCGATACTAGGTCAGGAAGGGTGGAAAAGCTCGTGGAACGCGAAATTTCCCTGCTGACTCCCCACAGAGCTGCTATGCCCAGTACGAAGTACAGGTCAAAGTATCGGTAAAATGCAATCCCAGTAAGGGAAAACATGGCAATGAAGCCAAAAATACCTGATATGAAGATGAGGAAACCTTTGTTGCTGCGGTCAACGATGGCACCAACAGGGAGGGATACGATAAGCACTGCAACTGATTCCACGATTGCAACTATTCCCACAATAACTGCGGAGCCGGTAAGGTTGAATATGTACCAGGTAAGCGCCACCTGCGCTATGTTGTATGCCGTATTGAAGGATGAACCCTGGCCAAGAAGGCTGAGA